>CALAEC010000023.1 GCA_937890785.1 uncultured Actinomycetes bacterium | reverse complement strand
GGCGTGGCCGGCGCCCCATCCGGGTCCTGTGGCTGA
Organism: uncultured Actinomycetes bacterium; assembly: GCA_937890785.1. Lineage (GTDB taxonomy): Bacteria > Actinomycetota > UBA4738 > UBA4738 > CALAEC01 > CALAEC01. Next base: position 10,962 of record CALAEC010000023.1, on the reverse strand, counting down.
TCAAGGGCCTCGATCCGGGGGGGGCGGAGCTCCTGCTGGCCATGCTGGCCGAGGTTCGGAACCGGGACGGCTTCGAGTACGAGGCCGCCTACGTCCTGCCCTGGAAGCGCGGCCTGGTCGACCAGCTCGAGCGGGCCGGGGTCGCCGTCCACTGCCTGCACGGCGGCCGGGAATGGAACCTCCGCTGGGCGGCTCGTCTGCGCCGCCTGGTCAGGGAGCGCCGGTACGACGTGGTGCACATCCACTCCCCGTACGTGGCCGGGATCGCCCGGGTGGCACTGAAGGCCATGCCGGCCTCGGTGCGGCCGCGGATCGTGTACACGGAGCACCTGCCGTGGTGGGGATACGTGCGAGCCACCCGGCTGCTGAACCGGATGACCTACCGCCTCGACGACGCCAACCTCGCGGTGTCGACCACCGTGACCGAATCGATCGCGCCGGGCCTCCGCGACAAGGTGGAGGTGGTGGTGCAGGGGATCTTCCCCGAACGGGTCCGCGACCAACTGGGGCATCGGGACGAGGTCCGGGCCGAGCTCGGCATCGGGCCCGACGAGCTCGTGGTCGGGACCGTGGCCCACTTCCGCCCCCAGAAGGGGTACCCGGTGCTGCTCGAGGCGGCCCGGTTGGTGCTCGACGAGGGTTTGCCGGTCCGGTTCGTGGCCGTCGGCCGGGGGCCACAGGAGGACGAGCTCCGGGCGATCCACGCCCGGCTTAGCCTGGGCGACCGGTTCCTGCTCACGGGCTTCCGCGAGGACGCGACCAGGGTGATGTCGGCCTTCGACCTGTTCGCTCTGGCATCGCACAACGAGGGGCTGCCGCTGGCGCTCATGGAGGCCCTGGCGCTGGGCACGCCGGTCGTGGCCACGGCCGTGGGCGGGATCCCCGAGGGGGTCAAGGACGGGGTCGAGGGGCTGCTGGTCCCGCCGTCGCGCCCCGATCTCCTCGCGCACGCCATCGTGACGCTGGTACGGGATTCCCGGCTCCGCGCCCGGATGTCGGAGGCCGCGGCCGACCGGGGTCGGGCCTTCGACATCCGCGAGTCCGCCCGAAGCGTGGAGCAGGTGTACCGGGAGGTCTCCCGTCGATGAGCGATGCCTGGAGGGAGATTCGGCCGTGACGGAGGTCACCGCGCCCCTGGCTCCTCCTCCAGAGCTGCGCTTCCGTCGTCGGATCGGCTCGCTCGGAGCGGTCCGAGCCGTGTGGCGGTCCCGCGAACTGGTCCGGACGCTCGCCGAGCGAGAGCTGCGTGCCCGCTACAAGCAGGCCCTGCTGGGCCTGGCGTGGGCCCTGATCACGCCGCTGGCCCTTATGGTCGTGTTCAGCCTGTTCTTCAATCGGGTCGCCCGGGTCGACACAGGAGGAGTGCCGTACCCGCTCTTCTCGTACCTCGGGCTCCTTCCGTGGACGTTCTTCTCGACCTCGGTGTCACAGGGTGGCCAGAGCCTGATCCAGAACATCCCGCTCCTCAACAAGGTCGCGTTCCCCCGCGAGGTGTTCCCGATGGCGAGCGTGGCGGTGGCCGGTCTGGACAGCGCCGTGGCGTTGGTCGCGTTGGGCGGCCTGTTTGTCGTGTATGCGTTCATCCCGCAGCCGACGTCGGCATGGGTCCCACTGTTGCTGCTCGTCCAGGTGGCGTTCACGCTCGGCGTGACCCTGATCGTGTCCGCCGTGGTCGTGTACCTCCGAGATCTCCGGCACGCGCTCCCCGTCCTGCTCCAGATCGCGCTCTTCGCCACGCCGGTGGCGTACGGCATCGACTTCATCCCCGGGTCGATCCGAACTCTCTACGTCGTGCTGAACCCCCTGGCGGCAGTCATCGACGGCTACCGAAGGACGGTGCTGCTAGGCCTGGGACCCGACTGGAACCTGCTGGTCCCGGCGACGATCAGCGCCTTCGCGGTGCTGGTCCTCGGCTATCTGCTCTTCAAGCGCATGGAGGCCGGTTTCGCCGATGTCGCGTAGAGGCGAGATCGTGGCCGACCGCGTGTGGAAGCGGTTCCGCGCCGACCGTCGGCGGATGCTGCTGCGAGACGAACTGCAACGCCTGGGAGCACGGCTTCGACGGCGTGGCACCACCGGTTGGCGGTGGGCGCTGCGTGACATCACCTTCGGGGCCGAGCCGGGTTCCTCGATCGGGCTCATCGGGGCCAACGGCTCGGGGAAGACCACGCTCCTCAAGATCCTCAGTCAAGTGATGTATCCGTACGCAGGGCGCGTCGAGGTCGACGGCCGTGTCGGCGCGCTGATCGAGGTTCGGCAGGGGATCCACCCGGACCTCACCGGACGCGAGAACGTCTATATCACGGGTTCGCTGCTGGGCCTCCGCCGCAAGGAGGTCGCCCAGCGCTTCGACGAGATCGTCGAGTTCGCCGAGCTCGAGGACGCCATCGATCGACAGGTGAAGTTCTACTCGAGCGGCATGCAGATGCGGCTGGGATTCGCCGTGGCGGCGTTCCTCGAGCCGGACGTCCTGCTGGTCGACGAGGCCCTGGCCGTGGGTGACGCCGCCTTCCAGCAGAAATGCCTGGAACGGATGCGCGCCGTGCTGGCCAGCGGGACCACGCTCGTGTTCGTCTCCCACGACTTCGCGGCTGTCGAGGCGACATGCAGCCGGGGGATCTGGCTCCGGCAGGGAGTGATCGAAGGCGACGGACCGGTTCGGGAGGTACTGAGCTCGTACCGGCGGTCGATCGAGGAGGCGGCCGAAGCTGCCTTCCACGTGGGCGGCGTGATCAGGCTGGTGAAAGCGGAGGTGGTCGGGCCCCGCGATGGCCCCGCTGCGACCGACGGATCGCTGGACGTTCGGCTGGTGGTCGAGAGCCACGAAGCCCGATCGGCCCGCGTGTTCCTCGGGGTCAGCGAGGGGCCGGCCACGCCGATCTTTGTGCTTCGCAGGGACGTGCAGCTGGGCTCCGGCCAGACGGAGGTCCGGTGCTCGATGGCCTCGCTCCCGCTCCCTCGGGGGCGATACTACCTGTGGGTCGGCGTGTTCGACGCCCCAAGCGGTGGCGAACTCCTGGACTGGCATCCGGCCACGCGTTTCGATGTGACGGGCCCCGACCTGGATCAGGTCCCGCTCGGGATCGCCCGACTGGCGCCTGTCCACGTGCGGGCCTCCTGGGAGGTCGGGTGAGCGAGCGACCCCTTCGGATCGTCTTCGTGATCAACAGCCTCGGCGCCGGAGGAGCGGAGCATTCGCTGGCGGAGCTGGCGATCCGACTGGTGGCTGCGGGTCACGAGCCCACGTTCGCGACGTTCGTGCGTCGACCCGAGGGGTTCGAAGGGCTGGTTCGCGACCACGGGATTTCCATCGAGCTGATCCCCGGCCGCGGGTTGCCTTCATGGACCCGCTCGCTCCGCCGGTTCGTGCGGCGCGTCAGACCGGACGTGGTGCACACCACGATCTTCGAGGCGGATGTGGCCGGGCGACTGGCAGCCTTCGGGACCGGGATCCCGGTGGTGTCGAGCCTGATCAACGTGACGTACGGCCCCGAGCGGCTGCTCGACCCGAACGTTCGTCGATGGAAGCTCTGGGGGGTCCGGCAGATCGACGGCTTGACGGCTCGCCAGTTCACCACGCACCTCCACGCGGTCTCGCGTTCGGTCAAGGACGCCGCGGTGCGCTCGCTGCGGATCCGTCCCGAGCGGGTGACCGTGGTCGAGCGTGGCCGCGATCCCGACCGCCTCGGGTTCCCGACCCCGGAGCGGCGCGAGCGAGCCAGGCGTGAACTCGGCATTCCGACGGACGCCGAGGTTGTGCTGTCGGTCGGCCGCCTGGAGCACCAGAAGGGGCACCGATACCTGGTCGCTGCGGTCGCGGCGATCCGCGATCGTCCCCGTCTCGTCGTTCTGCTTGCCGGCCGGGACGGTCACCGGTCCGCCGAGCTGAGGCAGCAGGTCCGGGGGCTCGGCCTGGAGCGTACGGTGCGGTTCCTCGGCCACCGGGACGACGTGCCGGACCTGCTGGCCGCCGCGGACCTGCTCGTCCTGCCCTCGCTGAACGAAGGCGCGGCCGGTGTGGTCATCGAGGCGATGGCCCTGGGGACCCCCCTCGTGGCGTCCGATCTTCCCTCGTTGCGCGAGGTCACCGGGGACGGCGGCAGCGGGCTGCTGGTTCCAGCCGGGGCGCCGGAGGCGTTCGCCGCGGCGATCGTCCGGATCCTGGAGGACGAGCGCCTGTCCCGATCGCTCGGGGCCCGGGGCCGTGACATCTTCGAACAGCGCTTCACGCTGGATCGCTCGGTCGAGCGCATGATCGCGATGTATCGATCCGTGCTGGACTCGACCCACCGCGCCGTAGCCGTGGGCGGTGCCTGACGTGCGGGTGCTACATGTCGTGGCCACGCGCCAGCGGCGCGGCGCCGAGATCTTCGCCGCCGACCTCGTGCGTGCGCTGAGTGGCGACGGGATCGATCAGCGGGTCGCCGTGCTCCGGGACTCGTCGGCGGCGGTGGAGTTCCCATCGCCCATCGCCGTGCTGGGGAACGGCAGGTCGCGGATCCCAGCCCTCGGCGTGAACCTGCGGACGCTGAGGGCCTTCCACGACCTGGCGGCATCGTGGCGTCCGGACGTGATCCAGGTCCACGGGGGAGAGCCGCTCAAGCATGTTGTCCTGGCCGCTCGGCGGCCCTCGGTTCCGGTGGTCTACAGGAGGATCGGCTCGGCGCCGGCGCAGATCACCAGAGGGCCAGGGAGGCTGGGTCACGCGAGGTTGATGAGGCGTGCCACCCGGGTGGTCGCCGTTGCGGAAGCCCTCCGCCAGGAAGCCATCGAGACGTTCCGCATTCCACCGCGAAAGGTCATCACGATCCCGAACGCGGTTGACCTTGACCGGCTCGTTCCGGGCCGGTCGCGCCAGGACGTGCGTGACGCCTTGGGTATCCCGCCCGAGGCCGGCGTGTTGATCTCGATCGGCGCCCTGACCTGGGAGAAGGATCCTCTGACGCATCTGGACGTCTCGAGCCTCGTTCGGCAACAGCGCCCCGATGCCGTGCACCTGTTCGTCGGAGACGGTCCGATCCGGCCCGCTCTGGAGTCGAGCATCGGGAATCTGGGCGATGCCGTTCGTCTCCTCGGCGCCCGCGACGACGTGCCGGACCTCCTGGCGGCGGCCGACGTCCTGTTGCTCGCCAGCAGGGTCGAGGGGCTCCCCGGCTGCGTGATCGAAGCCGGGATGGCGGGCCGCCCCACGGCTGCGTACGCGGTCGCCGGCGTCCCGGAGATCGTCGAGCATGAACGTTCCGGGCTCCTTTCGCCCCCGGGAGACGTCCGCTCATTGGCTCAGGCCGTCGTACGGCTACTGGGCGACGAGGGCCTCAGGGATTCCTTCGGATCGGCGGCTCGAGCGCGGTGCCGAGAGCGGTTCGATATCCGCGTCGTCGCCCCTCGATATCGACGGCTGTACGAGGAGCTCGCCGGATGAATGGCGTGAAGGTCGATCCGGGGGTGCGTCGGTGAGCGCCACGGTCCTGACTACTCGACCGTTCCAGGACGAGGATCAGCAGGAGGTCCTCGACCTGCTGACCGCAAGCCTCGGGACCGGCCCGGCGGGAAAGCGCACGCCCGAGCTGTTTCGGTGGAAGCACCTGGAGAATCCATTCGGGCGTTCGATCCTGGTCGTCGCGGTGGCCGATGACCGCATCATCGGGCTCCGGGCGTTCATGCGATGGCGGTTCGTGGCTGGGGACCAGACCATCGAGGCGATGCGGGCCGTCGACACCGCCACGCACCCTGACTATCAGGGTCGTGGCGTCTTCTCAGAGCTCACCCGGACGGCCTTGGAGGAGGCCAGGGCACGTGCCGATCTGGTCTTCAACACCCCCAACGAGAAGAGCCTCCCCGGCTACCTGAAGATGGGGTGGGTGCCGGTCGGCCGGGTACCGATCGCCGTTCGGGTGCGGCGACCGATCGCCTTCCTCCGGACGTTCCGCGGACGGGGCTCGGCCTCACCGAAGGTGCGTGTGGGAGGCGTCGCGGCCAGCCAGGTTCTCTTAGAGGGTGACGTCGTGTCGGACCTCCTGCTGCGGATCGAGCATCCTGGCCCTCGCCTGGCCACGCCATGGACCCTCGAGTACCTTCGATGGCGGTACGGCTCTGCCCCGGTCCTCGGCTACCGGGCGATCGCGCTCCGCGGGCCTCGAGGCCTCGACGGTCTGGCCTTCTTCAGGGTGCGGCCGCGAGGCGGCTCCTGGGAGACCACCGTGTCGGATGTGCTGGTCCCCTCGGGGAGCGTGTCCGGCGGCGCCCGCCTCCTCCGTCTGGTAGCGATGGCGAGCCGGACCGACCACCTGACCTGCTCGTTCCCGCGCGGCAGCGCGGCCGGTCGGGCGAGCCGACGAGCCGGCTACCTCCGGGCTCCCGGCGGCATGACGCTCGTGACGAACCCCCTCCGCGCGGGGATCACGCCCGATCCCACCGAGCTTCGGTCGTGGGCGCTGTCCCTCGGCGATCTGGAGGTGTTCTGAGTGGCCGAGCGGACGCTCCAGCAACGATCCGCCCCCAGCGCGTGGGTGGTGGTCGGCGCTGTGGTCCTGGGGACGGCCCTGCTGATCGGGATCCTCCTGGTCGCGGCGACGGGCGGACCCGACGCCACGGGTGTCATCGTCGTGGGGCCGGCCCTCCTCCTGATCTCCCTTCCGATCTTCTCCCGCCGAGCCAGACTCGAGGGCGATCGCCGACTGTTCTGGCTGCTGCTGGTGGCGCTCCTGGCGAAGTTCATCGGGTCGGTGGTCCGCTACTACGTGGCCTACGACGTCTACGGCGGCGTCGCGGATGCGGCCGGATATCACGACGCGGGCGTGCGGATCGCTGAGCGGTTCGGCGCAGGGGTCTTTGACTCGGGACTCGACTCGCTGTCCGAGACGAACTTCATCCGCTTCCTGACGGGCGTCGTGTACTCGTTCATCGGGCCGACGGGCCTGGGCGGCTTCTTCGTGTTCTCCTGGCTTGGGTTCTGGGGGCTGTATGCCTTCTACCGTGCCTTTTGCATCGCGGTGCCGGAGGGACGGTCCTGGGGATACGCGAAGCTGGTGTTCTTCCTTCCCACCCTGATCTTCTGGCCATCCAGCATCGGCAAGGAGGCCTGGATGGTGTTCACGCTGGGGATCGCCGCGCTGGGCGCGGCCCGGATCCTCACCGGGCGGACGTGGCGCGGGCTGGCGGTGGCCGCCGTGGGGCTGTGGGGCGCAGCCATCGTCCGGCCCCACGTGGCCGGCCTCCTCGCGGTCGCGCTGGCCACCGGATTCCTGTTCCGACGGCCCCGAGGCGAGCTGCGAGCCTTCGCACCGCTGTCAAAGGCCGTCGGGGTGGCCGCGCTGGCCGTAGTGGCGTTCCTCCTGGTGAGCCGGACCGACGACTTCCTGAAGCGTGCCGCGTTCCAGACCGAAGGCGGGGTCACGGAGGTGCTTCGTCAGACCACGGAGCGGACGGAGCAAGGAGGGTCGAGTTTCGCGCCGTCGATCCTCGAGTCGCCGACCCGAGCGCCCGTGGCGGTGGTGACCGTCCTGTATCGCCCCTTCATCTTGGAGGTGCACAACGTCCAGGCGTTCGCCGCTTCGATCGAAACGGCCTTCCTCCTGGTGCTGACCCTGGTTCGGTGGCGATCGCTCATTGCGGCGGTCAAGAGCCTCCGACGCCGTCCGTATGTGACCATGGCCCTCGCATACACGGGGTTGTTCGTGCTGGCCTTCTCCGGATTCGCGAACTTCGGGTTGCTGGCCCGAGAGCGAGCCCAGCTGCTCCCGCTGTTCCTGGTGTTGCTCTGCCTGCCCGTTCGAGCGAACGATGACGCCGACGAGCCGTGAGCGGCCGGTCGTTTCCGTGGCGATGGGGTGCCGCCCGTCGATGCGGCGCACGTGCTGGATGGTCTGACGTAGCGTCCTTCGGCGACCAACTGCACGTCGTTTCCGGATCCCGTGCGTCGGACGAGGTGGGAGCGTGAAACGGGGCCGCCTCGAAACCCTCCACCAGCCGGGAGAGGCTACATGCGCGGGCTCCTGACCCGGCCGGTTGCCCACGCTCGAGGAGGCCCTGCCGGGTTTCGGAGCGGTTTCGATCGCCTGGACTTGGTCGGCCTCGGCCTCGTCGGAGGTCTGGCCGTGTGGATCGTGCTCGCGGCAGCGGTGAACGGGGGGAACCCCGTGCCGCCCGTGCTGCTCCTCGTTGGCTGCCTTGCGGTGTACCTCGTCGCCAGGGGAGCCGGCCGGGAGGCGACGGTCGCCGTCCCCTTGGTCGTCGCTGGCTTCGCGCTCGCGCTTCTGGCCCTTGACCCGGCCGGGATCTTCAGCGCGCATCCCGCGTCGGGACCATTCGGATACGCGAACGCGAAGGCGGCTCTGGCCGTGCTGGCCGCCGTGGCATGCGTGATGATCGCCATCGGGTCGCCGCGGTTCAGGGTAGGAGCCGTGATCGTAGCAGTGGGGTTCGCGTTGGTGGCTCCGTCATCGGATGCCCGCACGGCGGCCATCGTCGTCGCGGGTCTCCCCCTGGCAGGCCTCGTGGCGATTAGCGGCGGACCGCGACGGATCTTCCTGCTCGCGTGCGCGCTTGCCGTGCTCGGCGCCTCGCTGGGAACCAGTGCGGTGGCCATCGCCGGCGATCCGACGTCGTTTGGCGCGACGCTCGATCAACGCCGGGTCCGGTTGTGGGTGGAGGCCGCCGCCCTGATGGAGGCGCATCCGTGGCTCGGCGTCGGACCGGGCCGGTTCGACGAGGAGAGCCCCACCGCGGCCTCCGACGCGGACGCCCGCTGGGCCCACCAGGACTTCCTCCATCAGGGGGCCGAAACGGGCATCCCCGGCTTCGTCCTGCTCCTGTTGATCTTCGTGTGGACGCTGGCCCGGATTTGGATGACCAGCCCCCCGAGCCGACTCGCCGTCCCGGCGGCGTTCGCGGTCGCGGCCCTCGCCACGCTGGCCTCCTTCGATTACATCCTGCACTCCCCCATGATCGCCTTGAGCGGTGCGGCGTTAGCCGGAGCCGGCGCGCCGCTGCCGAGCCGAGCCAGGTGGCGTCCGCAGGCGTCGGTCCGGGCGTTGGTGAAAGCGGCGGCCCTGCCGTGGGGCCTCGCGACTCGCCGCCGCCCGGGCGATGTGGTGATCCTGCTGTACCACCGGGTCGGTTCGGGCGGTCGGGAGATCGACGTCCCGGCGGACTATTTCGACGAGCAGATGGCGAGCCTGGCCGAGTCGGGCGAGGTCCGGTCACTCGACGAATCGCTCCGCAACGAACGGGGCGGCGTGGTGGTCACGTTCGACGACGGGTATCGCGACTTCCACGAACAAGCCCTCCCCGCGCTCGTCCGCCACCGGATCCCGGCCGTGCTGTATCTCGCCACCGGCCTGATCGATGGGAGCGCCGAGGCGCTCACGTGGCTTCAGCTGGAGGAGGCCGTCTCCACTGGCCTCGTCGAGATCGGGGGGCACACCCACGGACACGCCGATCTCTCCCGGGCGGACGAGGCAGCGGCCGAGACCGAGATGCGTACCTGTAAGGACCTGATCGAGGACCGGCTGAGCCGGCCGTGCCGGCACTTCGCGTACCCGTGGGCGGTGGGGTCACTGGCGGCGGATCGAGTGGCTCGGGTCCTGTTCGAATCGGCCGCGCTCGACGCGTGGCGCACGAACCGGCGGGGCCGGAGCGATCCCCATCGGCTAGGGAGGACACCGGTTCTTCGGGGCGATGGGTCGTTCTTCTTCCGGGCCAAGTCGCGAGGCATGCTGGACGCGGAACGGATCGCCTACCGGGTCCTCCGCCGAGGACCGTGGCGGCGGACATGACCGGGCTAGCAACCGGAGGTCGTATTCGCCTCGGCGACCACCGGTCCCGTGGCGGGGTCCTTCACGTAGGGATGGCAGGCGCCGCTGAAGTCGTTCCCGATGACCGCCAGGACCCCGCCGGCTCCCTGGAACTCCACCGCCTTCCTGGACTGGGTCGTGGCGGCATGGGAGATGTTCCCTCGCACGTCCACGCCGTCCACGTTCACGAAGTACAGCATGGCCATGGGGGAGCCAAGACTGTTCAGCACCTGGTTGTCGTGCACGCTCCAGTTCGAGCGGCGAGCTCCCCAGGTGTCCTTTACGTACACCCACGGGACGCTCGAGCCGTCGATGCGGTTGTGGTGGATCTCGATGTTCGACACGTCGCCCCTTCCAGCGCTGGCGAAGGCCAGCCCGATCGTGTTCGTGTACGAGTCTCGGATCTCAACATTCCGCACCGTGCCCGGAGGCGGCTCGAGGTCGAATCCTGCGCGGCGGCTGTGCCAGATCTCTACGCTCGAGAGCAGGGCTCCGTCGACGTTGGACAGGGCCACGCCCTGCCGGCCGTTCCGGTCGACCACGAAGTTCGACACCCGGATCCCGCGGCACGGTCCCGTCGCGTACTGGTCCCCGCCGGCGAAGTACAGTCCGTCGCCCCAGATCGCGTCGGCCCAAGCGTGGTCGACCGTGACATTCGTCACGCCGTGGAAGGCGAACGCGTGCTCGAATTCGAAGTCAACGAGGTACGACCCGAACTCCGGGCGCTGGTCGGCGACCGTGTTGGTCCCCTCCACCCCCATCCACCGCACCGAGATTTCGTTCCCGCCGATGAATCGCCAGTGGGCGTTGGCCTTCGGGTATCGGAGCTCGGCAGGGCTCAGCTCGAACCGCTTGAAGTAGGCCCCATTGCCGAAGAGGTTCAATCCGGACCGGTTCCGAACGACGATCGTGCGTTCCACGCGGTAGCACCCGTGGCGTTGGAAGACCACCGTCGACCCGTCCGGGACCGATCCGATCCAGGACTCGAGGTCGGCTGTCACGTCTCGGGAACAGTCCGCCGGGATCGAGGCTGGGACGGGGAGGCCGGGCGGAGGCGGGGGCGGCTCGGGCCGGGTCGAGCGAACCTCCCACTCGGACGCTTCCGGATCCCCCACGACGAGGGTCGTCCAGGTCCGCCCTCGCCGGTCCCTGGCCAGGCCGGCACCCA
>CALAEC010000022.1 GCA_937890785.1 uncultured Actinomycetes bacterium | reverse complement strand
GTGACCGTTCCCGTCGGAAGGTCGGAGACCGACGTCATCGGTTGGCCAGGCCGGCGACCTCTCGTGCGTAGGCGCGCGCCTGCTCGATGGTCATCGCGTGGCCCTCCGCGTGGGCTCGTTCGAAGCCCTCGTCCCCGATCGCCGCTCGCACCTGTTGCTCGGAGTCGCCGAAGAATCTGGCCACCACGAATGCGGGAGGCGTGCCGCCCCCCTCGTCCCTGAGCCGGCTCATGATCCCCAACAGCCTGGCCGCCCGGACCGGGTCTCCCTGGAGGGTGGTCTCCAGGAGGGCCAGCGAGCTCACGGCCATCCCCAGCAAGGTCGCGCTGTCCGGTTCGGACAGGATCGCCACGGCCTCCACCAACCCGTCTCGGGCCGCTTCGGCGTCCCCTGCCAGGAAGTGCATGCCGGCCTTCGACAAGATGTTCTCGGCGGTGAGAACCCTGTCGCCGAGCTCCCGGTGGATGGCGATCGCCTGCTCGATGGCCTCATGGCCCTCGGCCGGGTCCCCTCCCCGGAGCATCCGGTTGAAGGCGAGACCCGTCAGGAGCTGCGCCACCAGGGCTCGATCCTCGGGATCCGCCTCGGCCAGGGCCTCGTCGAGGAGCTGTCCCTGCCGCGCGAAGTCCTGCCCGATGACCATGGGCACGAACGAGAGATCGAACAGGGCTCGAGACAACAGCCGACGATCCCCGACCTCCCGGGCGATGTCCACGGCCTCCATATACACAGGCTCGATGGCCTGGTATTCCGCCAGCCAGTACCGGATGCCTCCGAGGGCTCCCAGCGCTCGAGCCCGAACGGCGTTCCGGGTCGAGGCGCCGGGCATGGCGAGGATGCGCTCGAGCCGGGCCCGCCCCTCCGGCAGATGGCCACGGAACTGCCAGAAGCGCCAGATCGCGGCGCCGATCCGGAGCGCGGTCTCCGCATCACCCACCGTCTCCGACCAGTCGAGGGCTGCTCGCACGTTGTCGTGGTTCTGCTCGAGACGCTCGAGCCACTCGCCCTGCGCCTCGCCCATCAGGTTCGGCTCGGCCTCCTCGGCCAGACCTCGCGTGGAGGAGGCGTGCCGGCCGCGGATCTCGTCCTCCTCGCCCGAGGCCGCCAGCCGCTCGCCGGCGAACTCGTGGATCGTCTCGAGCATCCGGAACCTCGATTCCCCCGTGGAGGTCTCGCCCAGACGGACCAGGCTGTGGTCGACAAGGGAGTTCAGTCCGTCGAGCACCTCGATGTCGAGACCGGAACCGGCCACCCGCTCTGCGGCCTCCAGCGTCCAGCCGCCCCGGAACGCCGCAAGGCGAGCGAACAACCGCTGCACTTCGGGTTCCAGGAGGTCGTGGCTCCATTCGATCGCAGTACGGAGGGTTCGCTGACGCTCCGGGAGGTCGCGAGGGCCCCCGGAGAGCAACGGGAGGCGCCGGCCGAGCCGTTCGACGAGCGCCCCCGGGCCCAGCATCTTCATCCGGCTGGCCGCGAGCTCGATCGCCAGGGGGAGGCCATCGAGCCGCCGGACGATCTCCGCGACGGCCACGGCGTTGCCTTCGTCGAGGCGGAACTCGCGACGGACGGCGGCCGCTCGCTCGACGAACAGCATGACGGACTCGCACGTCGTGAGGGCCTGGAGCTCCGGACGCTCCGGATCTGGGAGAGGGAGCGGTCGGACCAGATACTCGTGCTCGCCGGAGAGATGGAGGGGCACTCGACTGGTGGCCAGAACCCGGAGGCGCGGGGCCGCGTCGAGGAGGCGCCCCACCTCCGGGGCGGCGTCGACGACCTGCTCGACGTTGTCCAGCACCAGCAGCAGCTCTCGGTCGCGGAGGTGCGCGGCCAGGGTGTCGACGAGGTCGGCCGTCGTGTCCGGCTGCAGGCCGAGCGTCACAGCGATCGTCGAGAGGACCAGGCCGGGATCGGTCACCGCGCTCAGGTCGACGAGGTACACATCGTCGACACGCTCGGCCTGATCGGCGGCGGCTCGCAGGGCCAACCGGGTCTTGCCGGTCCCGCCCGGCCCGGTCAGCGTGACCAGGCGGACCCGCCCCAGCAGGTCGTTGATCTCCTCCAACTCCCGCTCTCTCCCGATGAACGACGTTCGTGGCGGCGGGAGGTTCGATCGGGCGGAGCCCTCCTTCGTTCGGATCGGCGGAAAGTCGTCCCGCAGGCCCTCGATCCTCAAGTCGAACAGCCGCCGCGGCTCGTCGAAGTCCTTCAGCGCGTGCTCGCCGAGGTCGCGGAGGTCGACACCTTCGGGCAAGCGGTCTTCGAGGAGACCCCGGGTGGCCTCGGACAACAGGACCTGCCC
>CALAEC010000021.1 GCA_937890785.1 uncultured Actinomycetes bacterium | reverse complement strand
CTCGACCTGCCTCCCGATCTCCGGCGCGCCTTGCGGATCTTCAGGTCCGCGGACTGACCGGCGGCCGTGACATAGTCGCGGCATGGGGGGGCGGGCCTCCGTCCGCGTGGTGGAGCTCAGGGTCTTGGAAGGACCGAACCTCTACTTCACGCGCCCCGCCATCAAGCTGACGCTGGCCGTTCCAGGCTGGCTCACGGCGAACGAGGACCGGGCCGCGGAGTTGGCCCGCCGGATGGGGCTCCCCGGCTCGGCTCGCCCCGGCGCACCCCGGAGTGAGCACCGTCGCAGGTTCGTGGCGCGACTGGCGGCCCACGTCACCCGGTCGCTGGCGGGGGCGGCCGGATCGCGGATCGGCGTGCGGAGCCGGCCGGGCGCCGAGCCGGAGCGCATCGTTGTGGCGTATCCGTGGCGCCGGCGAACCGCCGCGGAGGCCCTGGGGCGCGAGGTCGCAGACGTGCTCGGGGCTGCCCTTCGGGCCCGTCGGCCGTTCCGCGCGCTGCTGCGCGAGCGAGCCGCGAGGCTGAGCCGCGTCGACGAGCCGGGCGCCGGAGCGTCGGTGCCGGTCCCCCACGTTCCCGTGATCGCGGTGACCGGTACCAATGGGAAGACGACCACGGTCCGGCTGCTGGCCCACCTGTTCGCCGAAGCCGGGCGAACCGTGGCGTACACCTCGACCGACGGCGTGTACCTGAACGGCCGGCTGGTCGAAGAGGGGGACTACTCGGGGCCGAGCGGCGCCGGCATGGCGCTCTCCCAGCCCGGCGTCGAGGTCGTCGTGCTCGAGGTGGCCAGAGGCGGGATCCTGCTGAAGGGCATCGGCGCCGCCCACGCCGACGTGGCCGTGGTCACGAACGTCTCGGCAGACCATCTCGGCCTCCACGGGATCGCCACGCTGGACCAGCTTGCCGAGGTCAAGGCCACGATCACCCGGATCGTCCCGCCCGAAGGGTGGTCCGTGCTGAACGCCGACGACCCCAGGGTCCTGGCCATGCGCCGGGCCGCCGGCGGCCGACCGTTCCTGTTCTCGATGGACCCCGACCACCCGGCGCTCCGCTCGGCGCTCGCCGAGCGCGGCCGGGGGATCGCCCCGATCGACGGGCGGCTCTCGCTGCTCCGGCCGGGCCCCTCGATCGTCCCGCTGATGCCGCTCGAGGACGTCCCGGTGACCCTGGCCGGGATCTCTTCAGTCCACGTGCAGAACGCCATGGCCGCGGCCGCGGCGGCGCTCGGCGCCGGACTCCGTCGCGAGGACGTGGTCCGGGGGCTCCGGAGCTTCGTGCTCGATCCCGAACGCAACCCCGGCCGGGCCAACCTGTTCGAGGACCGAGGGCGCGTGGTGGTGATCGACTACGCGCACAACGAAGCGGGGATGGAGGGGCTGGTGGAGATCGGACGCGGCCTCCGCGCCCCCGGCGCCGAGGTGTGGATCGCGTTCTGCTCCGCGGGCGACCGGAGCGACGACATCATGCACGCGGTCGGCTACCGGGCGGCCCGAGGTGCCGACCACGTCGCCGTGGTCGAGCTGCGCCGGTACCTGCGAGGCCGTGATCCTGAGGACGTCGTGGACCGCCTCCGCGCCGGCGCTATCGACGGCGGGGCCACGGACGTCCCCGAGTTCCCCGACGAGGTGGCCGGCCTGGAGTGGATGCTCGAGCACGCTCGTGAGAACGACGTGGTCGCCATCGCGGCGCTGTCCAAGCGGCAGGAGCTGTTCGAGCTGCTCCGCAGCCGAGGCGCCACCCGGATCGACCCGGCACGGTGCCGTCAGCTGGCCCGCCGGGCCCGGGGTGGTCTCTAGCCGTCCAGCGCGGCCCGGAGCCGCCGAACCGGTCCGGTCAGGCCCCACCGTTCGGCCAGCTCGTCGAGCCGCCGGTCGTCCCGGCGGCCCCGCTCCAGCTCCACCTCGAGGTCGGTGCGGATGGGGACGACGTCGCGCATGGCCACGAGGTAGTCCGCGGCCTCGCGGATCCTGGCTTTGAGCGCCGCGGAGCCCCGCAGGGGGCCGGCCTTGGCCCGTTCGGCTCGGGCGTCCTCCTCCACAGCCTCAAGCGAGGGGTACGCCAGGATCAGCGCCCGAGCGGTCTTCTCGCCGACCCCGCGGACGCCCGGGAGCTCGTCCGAGGGATCGCCCCGGAGGATGGCGAAGTCGGCGTACCGGCCGGCAGGCACGCCGTACTTCGCTTCGACACCCGGCTCGTCGAGGACGTCGAGCTCCGAGACGCCCCGGCGGGTGAATAGCACCCGCACCCCCGGGTCTCGGACGAGCTGGATCAGGTCGCGGTCCCCGGTGACGATGTCGATCCGGTCCCGGCGACCGGCCGAGGCGCACAGCGTCCCGATGGCGTCCTCGGCCTCCCACCCCTGCGCCGAGGCCATGGTCATCCCCGTGGCCGGGAGCAGGTCGAGCAATACCTCGAACTGCTCGGGGAGACCCTCGGGGTCCACTGCCCTGGTGGCCTTGTAACCGTCGTACGAGGCCACGCGCGGTGCCGGGCGCCAATCGTCGTCGAAATTGTGCACGACCTCCTCCGGGTCCCGGTCGCGGATCAGCCGCGCGGTCATGTCGAGGTACCCGTGGAGGGCGTTCACCGGCGTCCCGGTGGGGCCGGTGATCGAGGCCGGGAGGGCGAAGAACGCCCGGTACATCAGGCTGGAGGTGTCGAGCAGCATCCGATGGGTCATCGGTGGTGAGCCTATACACTGCGGCGCCGTGGCCCTGGCCGAGGCGCAGCGGCTGGTCGACCGGGCGCTTGGATCGTGGATCGATCGAGGGCGGGCCGTCGGGGTTGTGGCCGGCCTGATCCGCGGCGACGAGCTCGCGGTGAAGGCGTTTGGATCCTCGGGCACGGCTCGACCTCTTGGCCCGGATACGCTCATGGAGATCGGCTCGATCACCAAGACGTTCACCGGGCTGCTGCTGGCGGAGATGTCGCTTCGGGGCGAGGTGGGGCTGGAGGACCCCGTGGCCGGCCACGTCCCCTTCGACCTACCTGCGGACGTCACCCTGCTGGACCTGGCCACGCACACTTCGGGGCTTCCCCGCTCGGGGCGGATCCTCATCCGGCAGTCCTTCCGGAACCGGCGGGAGCCGTTCGTGGCGTTCACCGAGGACGACCTGCGCGCGACCGCCGCGGCCGCCCGGATCCGGCGCGCGCGGGGGACGAAGATGCGGTACTCGAACATCGGCTTCGGGCTGTTGGGCAACATCCTGTCCCGCGTCGGGGGACGACCGTACGGCGACCTCCTCACCGACCGGATCAGCCGGCCGCTCGGCCTCGTGGACACCGGGGCCGATGTGGATGAGGGGCGCCTCGAACGCCTGGCCCGAGGCCACCGGAGGGGAGGCCGCCCCGCCCCGCCGTTCCGCATCCCCGCGCTGGCCGGGGCGGGCGTCCTCCGGTCGACGGCGGTCGACATGCTGACGTACCTCCGGGCCCACCTGAGCCCGGAGCGGACGCCCCTGGCCGAAGCCCTGCGGCTGGCCCTGGGGCCGCACCGGACGTTCAAGGGAGGGAAGGTCGCCGTCGGCCTGGCCTGGCTCCACGTCCGCCGCGGGGATCCGACGTTCGTCTGGCACAACGGCGGGACCGTGGGGTTCGGCTCGTTCGCCGCCCTCGATCCGGCTCGAGACGCGGGGGTGGTCCTGCTCTCGAACTCCCGGTACCTGCTGCGGTCGGGTCGCCTGGGCGTGGGACTCCTTCGAGCCCTGGGCTCGTGACGCGGTACGCTTGCGTGTGATGGAACGCGACGCCGCACGGACCGAGGAGGAATGGCGGGAGCGCCTCACGCCGGAGCAGTACCAGGTGCTCCGGGAGCAGGGGACCGAGCGGCCGTTCAGCCACCCGTACGCGGTGACCAAGGACCACGGCTCCTTCCGGTGCGCCGCGTGCGGTGCCGAGCTGTTCCGCTCGGACGCCAAGTTCGACAGCGGGACCGGTTGGCCGAGCTTCACCGAGCCGGCCGTGGCCGACGCGGTGGAGCTCCGCGAGGACCGCTCGCACGGCATGATCCGCACCGAGGTGGTGTGCCGTCGGTGCGGCAGTCACCTCGGACACGTGTTCGACGACGGACCGGCCCCGACCGGGCTGCGCTACTGCATCAACGGCGTGTGCCTGGTCCTGGACCGGGACGAGTGAGCACGGCCCCACCCGGACCGGCCACCACCGTGGCCGACCTCATGAGCAGTCCGGTGATCACCGCCTCGCCCGGGGAGACGGTGGCGACGGCCGCGGGCCGCATGGCCGAGGCCGGCGTCGGCTCGATCGTGATCCTCGACGGGGACCGGCCCGTCGGCATCCTCACCGAGCGGGACCTGGTGCGCCTGGCCGCGGACCTCACGCCCTCGTCGGAGGCCCGGCTCTCCGACTGGGCGACGTCCGACCCCGACACCATCCCGCCCGACACCGAGCCGTCGGCCGCCATGGAGCGGATGGAGGAGCGCGGCTACCGGCACCTCCCCGTGGTCGAGGACGGCCGCCTGGTCGGGGTCGTCTCGCTCCGCGACCTGGTGCGGGTGGCCCGGATCCAGCCGGTCGACCGTCCGGCGGCGGAGGTTCCCCCGGGTCTCGAGGGGGTCGCGGTCGCCGAGACCACGGTGGGGGACGTGCGTGGCCGCGAGGGGTTCTTCCACTACCGCCAGTACAGCGCCCCGGAGCTTGCGGCCAAGCGGACGTTTGAAGACGTGTGGCATCTGCTTTTCCAGGGCGACCTTCCGGAGGAGGCGGCCGCGAAGGCGTTCGCCGAGGAGATCCGGCCGTTGCGAGCGATCCCGGACGACGTGGCCACGGTGCTTCCGGACATCGCCCGAGCCGGGGACCGGTTCGATCCGCTCGACGCGTTGCGCGCGGCGTACTCGATCCTGTCGCTCGACTTCCTGCCGTGGCTCGACGTCGATGCGGCCCGGCTCCGAGGCCAGGCCGTGCGGACGTGCGCGGTCTTCCCCACGATCACCGCGGCCCTGTACCGGCTCCGGAGTGGGCAGGACCCCGTCCCGCCTCGCGACGACCTCGGGCACGCCGCGAACTACCTGTACATGATGCGCGGCGAGCCTCCTGCCGAGGAGCACGCCCGGGCGCTGGAGACGTACCTGATCCTCACGATCGACCACGGCTTCAACGCGTCCACGTTCGCGGCGAGGGTCATCACCTCGACCGGCGCGGACCTCGGTTCGGCCGTGGTCGGCGCCCTCGGCGCCCTGTCCGGGCCGCTGCACGGGGGCGCTCCCAGCCGAGCTCTCGACATGCTCGATGAGATCGGCAGTCCCGAGCGTGCCGACCGGTGGCTGCGCGAGGCGGTGGAGTCGGGGAAGCGGCTGATGGGGTTCGGACACCGCGTGTACCGGACCGACGACCCTCGCTCCACGATGCTGCGCGAGGTGGCCGAGTCCCTCGACGGCGACCGAGTTGCCCTGGCCAAACAGGTGGAGACCAAGGCGGTCGACGTCCTCCGGGAGCTGAAGCCGGGGCGGGAGCTGTACCCGAACGTGGAGTTCTACGCCGGGATCGTCCTCGACCTGATCGGGATGCCACGCGAGCTGTTCACTCCCACGTTCGCGGTCAGCCGGGTGGTGGGCTGGTGCACGCACGTCATGGAGCAGGCCGCCGACAACCGGCTGATCCGTCCCGGCGCTCGGTACGTCGGCCCGGAACCGCCGCAGCCGGTCCCGGCTGAGGGCTAGACGCCGAACTCGGGGATCGACACGACGGCCTGGCCGTCCCCGCCGCCGTTGCCGGCCACACCCGCGGTGGTGACCCGCCGGGCCTCCAGCTCGGCGAGCACGTCGCGGGCGTGATCCACGCACAGGACCACCAGGTCGCCGGGGCGGCTCCGGTCGAGGGCCCGGCGAACGGCTTCCTTCTCTTCGAGCACGATCTCTGTGCTCCCGGCCCTCGCGCCCTGGCGGATCGCCTCCCGCACGCCCTCCATGATCACCGCGGCGGTCTCGCCGCGCTTCCGGCCCCGGGTTCGCTCGTCCTCACGGACGATGATGTCGTCGAAGTGCTTGGCCGCCACCCGGCCGAGCTCGCGCATGTCCTCGTCGCGGCGGTCGCCGGGCGTGGCGATCACCGCGACGCGGAGGTTCGCGGACCAGGACGCCGCTCCCGGAGCACCCGAGCCGGTCGGCGCGCCGGACGTGACCCGCTCCACGAACTCGCCCACGGCCCCGAGCCCGTGGGCGTTGTGTGCGTAGTCGATCACGACCTTGAGCCCGTTCACCTCCACCAGGTTCAGGCGGCCCGGCGCCTGGAAGATCGAGGTGGTGAAGGTTCGGAGCCCTTGCCGGATGTCGTGGAGGTGGGCCCCCGCTGCGTGGGCCGCGGCCGCCGCGGCCATGGCGTTCTGCACCATCATCCGGGCCCGCCCCTCGAACGTCGCCGGCAACAGGTGGGTGTAGGCGATCGGCATCGTCCGGCGACCCTCGCGGATCGCGATGCGCTCACCGCGATCGTCCCGATCGAGGACCACGGCTTTCCGTCCGCGACGGACCCACCGCTCGATGAGTGGGTTCGATTCCTGCATCGAGAAGAGGATCACCGAGCCGGAGCAGTGGCGACGCATGTCGGCCACGAGCGGGTCGTCGGCGTTGAGGACGGCCGTGCCAGTCCGGGGGACCGCCTCGACGATCACTCGCTTGACCTCGGCCAGCTGCTCCAGCGAGTCGATCTCCTTGAGGCCGAGGTGGTCACCGGTGACGTTCAGGACCACCGCCACGTCGTTGCGCCCGTAGCCGAGGCCCTCGCGGAGGATCCCCCCGCGGGCCACCTCGAACACCGCGAAGTCGACCCGCGGGTTCTGCAGCACCATCAGTGCCGACTTCGGGCCGCTGGCATCCGCCTTCCGCACCAGCCGCTCGTCGATGTAGATCCCGTCGGTGGTGGTCATCCCGACCTTGTGTCCCATGCGGGTGAAGACGTGGGAGATCATCCGGACGGTGGTGGTCTTGCCGTTCGAGCCGGTCACCGCCACGATCGGGATCCGCGACGGCGTCCCCGGCGGGAAGAGCACGTCGACCACGGGCTTGGCGACGTACTGCGCCTCGCCCTCGGTCGGGTTCGTGTGCATCCTGAAGCCCGGGGCCGCGTTCACCTCGACGATGGCGCCGCCGGTCTCGCGGACCGGCTGGGAGATGTCGGGGGTCAGGAAGTCGATGCCGGCCACGTCAAGGCCGACCACCCGCGCGGCCTCCTCGGCGATCTCGACGTTCTCCTCGTGCGCTTCCCAGGTCCGGTCGATCGAGATCCCGCCGGTCGACATGTTGCCGGTCTCCGCGAGCTTCACCATCGTGCCCTCGGGCGGCACATCGTCGAGGTCGAACCCCTGCTTGCGGACCAGCTCCTCGGCGGCGTCGTCGACCTTGATCTTCGTCAGCACTTTCTCGTGGCCGATGCCACGGCGGGGGTCCTCGTTGGTGACCTCCACGAGCTCGCGGACCGTCCGCGTCCCGTCGCCGATGACGTGGGCCGGGACCCGCTGGGCCACCGCGACCATGTGGCCGCCGATCACGAGGACGCGGTAGTCGTTCCCGGCCACGAACGATTCCACCACCACCAGCCCTCGGCGTGACTCGCCGACGGCACGCTCGAACCCGGCTCGGACCGCGTCGGGATGGCGGATGTCGAGGCCCACGCCGCGGCCATGGTTCCCGTCGAGCGGCTTGGTCACCACCGGATAGCCCATCCGCTCCGCCGCGGCCACGGCGGCCTCGGCGTCCCGGACGATCTCCGACCGGGGGACCGGCAGACCGGCCGCGCCCAGCAACCGGTTGGTGAGGTTCTTGTCCGAGGCGATGTCCACGGCCAGGGCCGGGGTGTTCGAGGTCATCGTGGCCCGGATACGGCGCTGGTACCTCCCCTGGCCCAGCTGCACCAGCGACTGCTCGTTCAGCCGGATGAACGGGATGTCCCGGCTCATGGCCTCGTCCACCAGGGCCTGGGTGGACGGGCCGAACGCGCGGCGCTCGGCCAGCAGGATGAGCTCCTCGAGCTCGGCCAGGAAGTCGAACGACGCGTCGGCCTCGACCAGGTGGTTGACCAGTCGGACCGCGAGGTTGCCGGCCTGGAGGCCCACCCGCTCCTCGCCGTACCCGTAGATCACGTTGTACGTGCCGGCCTCCGTGGCGCTGCGGGTCTTCCCTCGGTACACGTGCGCCCCGGTTTCCCGCTGGAGCGCGATGGCCACGTGCTCGGCCACGTGGCCGAGCCACGTCCCGTCCTCCAGGCGCTCCACGAATCCGCCGGGGCGCCCCAGTGAGCACGAGTGCTCCCGCAGGCCGGGCAGCAGGTCGAGCAGCGCTTCGTTGAACCCGGCCAGCGAGTGTGACGGCCAGTGCTCCAGCGAGCCGAGGTCGACCAGCAGTCGGATGCACGGCTCGTACGACCAGTAGTTCGGCCCCCGGAAGACCTGAGTCTCCACGATCCGAAGGTCCGGGCGGGGGGGCGGCTTCTCGGAGGGGGACTCGCGGCGGACGCGTTCTCGCTCGGCCCGGCCCGTGGTCACTCCGACGCCTCCAGCGCCCGGTCCTCGGGGGGCTGGATGAGGGCGCGGGCCCGGAGGTCGAACCACGATCCCGTGGGAAGGGCGTGGACCACGGCGCCCGAGACCATCATCGGGCGGTGGCCCTTGATCTGGTGCGCGTCGGTCACCACCTCACGTCCGTCGACGACCGTCACCGCGCCGCGGCCGATCACCTCGAGGGTTCGGTCGGGGTGGATGATCGCCGCGGTGTCCTCGTCCAGGCCGATCCCCAGGAGGCGCGGCGAGAGCGCCACCGCGGCCAGCAGCCGGCCCCACCGGCCCCGCTGCTCGAAGTGCTGGTCGACGACCACCCCCTCGATCAGGCCGAGGCCCGCCGAGAGGTGGATCATCCGGTGCTTCGGGCTGGCTCCCGAGCGGCCGAAGGCCACCA
>CALAEC010000020.1 GCA_937890785.1 uncultured Actinomycetes bacterium | reverse complement strand
GCATGGCTGAGGAGTGGCGCCCGGCCACCGACGGGCTTCGCGTGGAGGTCGTAGACGATGTCGGCGTGATCCGGCTCTCCCGGCCGAAAGTGCTGAACGCCCTCGACCTGCCGATCCTTCGCGATCTCACCGGGGCCATCTCGTGGTACGGCGTCGGGGGAAGGGCATCCGGACTGGTCCTGACCGGCGAAGGAAAGGTGTTCTCGGCCGGCGACGACCTGAAGGCCGAGGCCGATATCGACCGCGAGACGTTCATCGATTTCATCGAGGCGTACCAGGACGTCACCCGGGCCATCCTTCGGACCGAGGTGCCCGTGATCGCCGGGGTGAACGGGATCGCCGTGGGTGGGGCCGCCGAGATCGTGTGCGCCTGCGACCTTCGCGTCGGCTGCCCCGAGTCCGACTTCATGTTCCCGGAGAACTTCCTCGGGCTGACGATCACGAATGGAGCCTCGGTGACGCTTCCCGGGCTGGTGGGTCGGCGGGCGATGGGGCTCGTCCTGATGGGCCACCGGCTCCCGGCCGGGCAGGCCCTGTCTCTCGGCCTCATCGACGTCATGGTGGACGAGCCTCGGGAGGTCGAGGCCGAGGCCCGTCGCATCGCCGCGGCCCTCGGGGAGGAGGGTCGGGCCACGCCGCTCCACCTGACGATGCTTCGCCCTCCGGCCCAGGGCATCGAGCACGCCCTCCAGCGCGAGCGCGACGCCGCCGCCGAGGCGTGGGACCGTGGTTGGGTGCAGGCCGGGATCAAGGCGTTCCTACAGGAGCGCTACCGCGGCACCTCCTAGCGCGATCCAGCTCTAGGCCCGGAGGGCGCGGCGGCGCTCCAGCCACCGGGCGATGTCGGACGGCGTGATGATGCCGACCACCAGACCGTCGCGCAGGACCAGGCACCGCCCGGAGCCCCCGTCCTGGATCTTCGACAGGACCGTATCCATGCGGGCCGAGGCGTCCACGCTGCACTGCTCGCCGATCGGCTCCATGGTGTCGGCGGCGGTGCGGCCGGTCCACTCGGCCTGGGGCACCCGCTTCACGCCTCGGAGCGTGAGGAGGCCGACGGTGCGGCCGTCGTCGTGGACGGGGAACGCGCCGTGGTCGTAGCGCATGAAGTAGTCGTCGACGGCGGTGCGGAGCGGGAGATCGGCGGGGATCGACACGAGCTCGGGGCTCATGAGGTCCTCGGCCTCGACGGACTCGAGCATCCGGCGTACCTGGAGCTCCTCGTACGAGCTCCGCGCGGCCTGCGACAGGAACCACCCGATCGAGGCCAGCCAGATCGCGCTGACGAGGACGCCCTGGGTGAGGAAGAGCACCCCGACTCCGATGATGAGGTAGCCGACGACCTGGCCGGCGATGCTGGCCACGCGGGTGGCACGCGCCAGGCTGCCCGTGGCTCTCCACACGATGGCTCGCAGGACGCGCCCGCCGTCGAGAGGGAAGCCGGGGAGCATGTTGAAAACAGCGAGCATCAGGTTGACCACACCGAGGTAGCGAAAGCCGCCGGCCAGCGGCATCCCGAGGAACGTGCGGCCCACGTAGCCGAGGAGGAGGAACAGGCCGCCCAGGACCAGCGAGGTCAGCGGGCCGACGCCGGCGATGACGAACTCCTCGCCGGGGCCCTTCGACTCGACCTTGGCATGGGTGGCGCCGCCGAAGAGGAAGAGCGTGATGCCGCGGACCGGGATCCCTCGCCGCAGGGCGGTCACGGCGTGGGCCAGCTCGTGGGTCAGTACCGAGCCGAAGAACAGGAGGGCGAACAGGCCGGCCAGGAGGACCGCGACCCCCGTCTGTAGGCCCTCGAACGATTCGGTGAGCCGCAGGTAGAGGCTGTAGGTGACAAGGAGGGCGATAACCACCCAGGAGGTGTCGACCCGGATCTCGATCCCCGCGATCCGCCCCAGCCGCCACGAGTTGCCGAACATGCCTGGCTAGCGTACTCCGCAAGGCGTTTCGGGTCGGTCCATCCCCCGAGGGCCTCGAACCATCCCCCAACCGGGGGATATTGAGCCCCCGAACTTGACCCGCACTCGACCCCCGCGCCAGGATGCTTGCGGTCCTCGGCGCGGAGGGAGGAGCAATGGAGCCATCGGCCACCTCGGGGGTGCTTCCCGCGAAGCTTCCGAGCCGCGAGCCCAGTCAGGTGTTCATCCTGGCCGCGGTGGGCATCATTGCCACCGCGGCCATCCTCGTGCCGAATCTGCGGCTCCTGGTGGATGCCGTCGCAAGCCGGGGGCCTGAGCTGCTTCTGTGGTCGGTGTTGATCGTTGTCGTGAATCTGTTCTTCCACTTCGAGAACAGAGCGCTTCAATTCACCTTGGATGTTCCGCTCGTCTTGGCCGCGTCGGCGCTCTACGCTCCCGCGGTCGTGGCCGCGATGGCTCTCGTCTCGGAGGTGGATGTCAGGGAGGTCGGGCGGCGTGTATCGATCCCTCGCGCAATCTATAACCGAACTCAGATCACGATTAGCGCGTTCGCTGCAAGCACGGTGTTCCATGCGGTTGGTGGGCTTGAGCAGGAGTGGCCGATGGCCCTCGCCGCAATGGGCCTCGCATGGGGAACCTTCTAC
>CALAEC010000019.1 GCA_937890785.1 uncultured Actinomycetes bacterium | reverse complement strand
ACCCTCTACCAGCAGTGCATCAAGCGCGATGTTCGCTTCTTCAACGAGTTCTACGCGATCGACCTCCTGTTGGTCGACGGCCGTACCGCCGGCGTGGTCGCCTACGAGCTCGCCACCGGGGAGATCCACGTGTTCCGGGCCAAGGCCGTGCTGTTCGCCACCGGCGGGTACGGCAAGATCTTCAAGATCACCTCGAACGCCCACACGCTCACCGGCGACGGCATGTCGGTGTGCTACCGCCGGGGCATCCCACTCGAGGACATGGAGTTCTTTCAGTTCCACCCCACCGGGATCTACAAGATGGGCATCCTGATCTCCGAGGCCGTCCGGGGCGAGGGCGGCATCCTCCTCAACGGGGAGGGCGAGCGGTTCATGGAGCGCTACGCCCCCACGATCAAGGACCTGGCCCCCCGGGACATGATCAGCCGGGCCATCTACCAGGAGATCAAGGAGGGGCGAGGGGTCGACGGGAAGGACTACGTGCACATCGACGTCCGGCACCTCGACCCCGAGGTCATCGAGCGGAAGCTGCCGGACGTCACCGAGTTCGCCCGGATCTATCTCGGGGTGGAGCCCACCACCGAGCTCGTGCCGATCCAGCCCACCGCTCACTACGGCATGGGAGGGATCCCCACCGATGTCGACGGGCGGGTCGTCCTGGGCGAGGGCGAGGAGGTGGTCCCCGGTCTCTACGCGGCCGGCGAGTGCGCGTGCGTCTCGGTGCACGGCGCCAATCGCCTGGGAACGAACTCGCTGCTGGACATCGTGGTGTTCGGGCGACGGGGCGGCCTCGACATGGCCCGGTATGCCCGGGAGGGGGAGCTCCCCGAGCTCCCGAAGGAGCCCGAGGCCGAAGCCGTGGCCAGCCTCCGGCGACTCCTGGACGCCTCGGGCGGGGACTCGATCGCCGACATCCGCGACGAGCTCCAGGAGCAGCTGTTCGACCTCGCGGGAGTGGTGCGGGTCGAGGAGGGCCTCCGCAAGATGCAGGAGCTCCTCGGTGGTCTCAGGGAGCGGTACGGCCGGGCGGTGGTGCAGGACAAGGGACGGGTCTACAACACCGACCTGATGGAGGCGTGGGAGCTGGGCGCCCTCCTCGACTGCGCTGAAACCCTGGTGGCGGCGGCCCTGGCGCGGGACGAGAGCCGGGGCGGGCACTACCGCGAGGACCACCCGCTCCGCGATGACGACCACTGGCTGCGCCACTCGCTGGCCTACCGGGATGGCGACGGTTTCGTTCGACTGGAATACAAGGACGTGAAGCTCGGGACGTACGTCCCCATGGAGCGGAAATACTGATACTGATGGAGGGCGCCCGCAAGGAGCACGAGTAGTGGAGACGATCGAGCACGACATCGTCATCGTGGGAGGCGGGGCCGCGGGGCTCCGGGCGGCGATCGCCGCCGCCGAGGTCTCCCCTCAGCTCTCTATCGCCCTCGTTTCGAAGGTCTACCCCATGCGCAGCCATACCGTCTCGGCCGAGGGCGGGGCGGGGGCGGCCGTCGGAGGAGACGACAGTCTCGACCTCCATGCCTTCGACACCATCCGGGGGAGCGACTACCTGGCCGACCAGGACGCCGTTGAGGTATTCGTGGCCGAGTCCCCGGGAGAGATCGTCCAGCTCGAGCATTGGGGATGCCCATGGAGCCGGGAGCCGGACGGAACGATCGCCGTCCGGGCCTTCGGGGGGATGAGCGTGAACCGGACCGTGTTCGCCGCGGACAAGACCGGGTTCCACCTCCTCCACACGCTGTTCCAGACCTCGCTGAAGTACGAGCGGATCGTCCGGCACGACGAGTTCTTCGTCACCAGCCTCCTGGTGGAGGACGGGCGATGTGCCGGGGTGGCCGCGATCGATCTCCTCGACTCCGAGGTCAGGTGCATCACGGCGAAGGCGGTGATCCTCTGCACCGGAGGCTGCGGCCGGATCTTCTCGTTCACCACCAACGCCGCGATCAACACCGGCGATGGGATGGCCCTGGCCTACCGGGCCGGCGTCCCCCTCGAGGATATGGAGTTCGTCCAGTACCACCCGACCGGGCTCCCCGGGACCGGGATCCTCATGACCGAGGCCTCCCGCGGAGAAGGCGGGTACCTGGTCAACAACGAGGGAAGGCGGTTCCTGGAGGACTACATCCCCTCGAAGATGGAGCTGGGGCCCAGGGACATCCTCTCGCGGGCGATCATCCAGGAGATCGAGAAGGGCCACGCCTTCCAGGGGCCGTACGGGGAGTACGTGCACCTGGACGTCCGCCATCTCGGGGAGAGGACGATCGATACGAAGCTGCCGTTCGTCCGAGAGCTGGTTCGAGACTTCGTCGGGATCGACCCGGTCCACGAGCCGATCCCGGTTCGGCCGGTCGTCCATTACATGATGGGAGGGGTCGACACCGACCTGGTCGGGCGGACCCGCCTCCCGGGACTGTACGCCGCCGGGGAGGCCGCGTGCGTGAGTATCAACGGCGCCAACCGGCTGGGATCGAACTCGCTGAGCGAATGCCTCGTGTTCGGCGCGAGAGTGGGCAGGAAGGCAGCGGAGGACGCTCTCGACGCGCAGCCGGTCCCCGGGAATCCCGTGGCCAGGCTGGCCGAGTCGGAGCAGGAGCGGCTGGTCGGGTCGTACCTCGAGAAGGACGGCGGCAGGGAGCGGATTGCCGCGATCCGTCGGGACCTCCAGGCCGCCTTGGAGAAAGGAGCGGGGGTGTTCCGGACCGAGGAGTCGCTCAGGGACGCGGTCATGGCGGTCAGGGCGCTTCGAGAACGATATCGGGCCATCAGCCTCGACGACCGAGGGCGTGCCTTCAACACCGAACTGGTGGCTGCCCTCGAACTCGATAACATGCTCGACGTGGCGGAGACCATTGTCACGTCGGGACTCGTGCGGCGAGAGTCCCGTGGATCCCACACCCGTCGCGACCACGCCGTCCGTGAGGACGACCGGTTCCTCAAGCACAGCCTGGCGTTTGCCACGACGGACGGCCCTCGGATCGAGTACAGCGACGTCACGATCACCCGGTGGCCGCCGGCCGAGCGGAAGTACTGAGTCGATGGCCGAAGAGACGATGACCCTCAGGGTCACCAGGTACAGGCCGGAGCGAGGGCCCGACTCCTACCTCGACGAGTTCGACGTCCCGTACCGCGAGGACATGGTCGTCCTCGACGCCTTGAACCACATCAAGGATGACATCGACGGAAGCCTGACCTACCGTTGGTCCTGCCGGATGGGCGTCTGCGGATCCTGCGGGATGATGGTGAACGGGATGCCCCGGCTCACCTGCTCGACGTACCTACGGGAGTTCCATCCGGAGCCGGTCGTCATCGAGCCCTTGGAGAGCTTCCCGGTGATCCGCGACCTCGTGGTGGACATGACCGACTTCCTGGAGAAGCTGAGGGAGGTCAAGCCCTGGGTTATCCGCGAGAGGGAGGACGCGGTGGAGGAGGGCGAGTACCTCCAGACCCCGGAGGAGGTCGATCGGTACAAGCAGTTCAGCATGTGCATTAACTGCATGCTCTGCTACTCGGCGTGCCCGGTATACGCGCAGGACCCCGAGTTCCTCGGTCCTGCGGCCATCGCCCTGGCCAGCCGGTACAACCTGGACTCGCGGGACCAGGGCCGCTCCGAGCGTGACGAGGTCCTTGGGGTGGACACGGGGATCTGGGACTGCACCTTCGTGGGTGAGTGCTCGGTGGTGTGCCCCAAGGACGTCGACCCGGCGGCGGCGATCCAGCGCACCAAGGTGTCCACCACGACCCGGGGGATGCTGGCGGCGGTGTGGCCACACCGGGGCCGGCGGTGACTCGCCCTTCGGAGCACACCCCGATCAGCGCCGCGGGGCGGCGGCGGTATCCCTTCTTGGTGAAGCGGCCCTCGCGGACGTGGTGGCTCCGCACCAGGGCCTATCGTCGGTTCGCGGCCAGGGAGGCGACCTCCCTGTTCGCTGCGGCCTTCTCCCTGATCCTGCTCACGTTCCTGTTCGCCCTGTCCCGGGGGCCCCAGGCCTACGACGGATTCCTGCGGTGGCTCCAGCGGCCGGGCACCGTGATCCTCTTAGCAGTCATCCTCGTGGCGATCCTGTACCACGTGGCCACCTGGTTCCGTCTCACCTCGCAGATCCTGGTGATCCGGATAGGTCGGCTGGTGGTGCCCCGGAAGATCGTTGTCGGGGGGCTCGTGGCTGTGTGGCTGCTGCTGTCCGGCCTGGTCCTCTACCTGTACGCCTTGTTCCTCTAACGATGCAGGAGGGAGGGAAGGAGCCGGGCGGCGTGTCCCTGGACGACTCCCTCAGCGCCTCCGAGAAGTGGGGGGTGCCTGTGAAGGAGAAGCCCGAACTCTACCTGACCATCCCCTCCACGGAACTCGTGTTTTGGGCCCTCTTCTCTGCGGGGGGGATGGTGGCCGCCTTTCTCGTGCCGATCCACGTGGCCATCCTGGGGATCGCCTTCCCTGCCGGTTGGCTTCCCGACGACGCCCTGTCCTACGAGCGGATGCTGGACTTCGCGCGCCATCCTCTCGCCAAGGTCTCCTTGGGCATCCTCGTCGTCATGCCCCTGTATCACTGGGCCCACCGGTTCCGCTACGCGGTGCATCATCAGCTTGGGATCCACGGGTGGAAGCGGCTCGTGGCGACTCTCTGTTACGGGACCGCGATGGGAGGGACGGCGCTTACCGTGTGGATCCTGCTCCGGATCTGAAGGATCTCGAATCCCCGATATGATCTCCGGGCGATCATAGGGAGATCGAGCGGGGGAGTAGATGGAGCTGACGCTTCGGATCCGCCGGTTCAATCCCGAGGTCCGCGAGGACCCGTGGTGGGACGAGTTCACCGTCGACATGGAGCCATGGGACCACGTGCTGGAGGCGCTGCACGAGGTGAAGTGGCGGCACGACGGCACGCTGGCGCTCCGGCGGTCCTGCGCGCACGGGATCTGCGGCTCGGACGCCATGGTGATCAACGGCAGGAACGACCTGGCCTGCAAGGTGCTGGTCAAGGACGTGGCCCCCAGGGTCACGGTGGAGCCCATCCGCGGACTGCGGGTCCTGAAGGACCTCATCGTCGACATGGACACGTTCTTCGAGGGCTACACGAAGATGCTGCCGTACCTGATCAACGACGAGGCCCCCTCCGAGCGCGAGCGGCTCCAGTCCCCCGAGGAGCGGGAGCGGTTCGACGACACCACGAAGTGCATCCTGTGCGCGGCGTGCACGACCTCGTGCCCCATCTTCTGGGGCGACGAGGGCTACGTCGGACCGGCCGCCATCGTCAGTGCCCACCGGTTCATCTTCGACAGCCGCGATCGGGGTGCCCGCCAGCGGCTGGACATCCTCGGCGAGAAGACCGGGGTGTTCCGGTGCCGGACCACGTTCAACTGCACCGAGGCCTGCCCCCG
>CALAEC010000018.1 GCA_937890785.1 uncultured Actinomycetes bacterium | reverse complement strand
CCGGCGGGACGAAGATGAGCGAGGGCGGCAGGCCGCGGATCGGGCGGAGCCGCTCCTGCTTCGGCTGATCGAGCCGGGTGATCGACTGGAGCAGGCCCCAGGTGTACGGGTGATGAGCCCGGTAGTAGATGTCGGCCCGCCGTCCGAACTCGGCGACCTTCCCCGCGTACATCACCTGGACGTGGTCGGCGTGCTCGGCCACCACGCCGAGGTCGTGGGTGATGATGACCACGGAGGCCTCGAACTCGTCCTTGAGCCGGCCGATCAGGTCGAGGATCTGTGCCTGGACGGTCACGTCGAGGGCCGTGGTGGGCTCGTCCGCGATCAGCAGATCGGGGTTCAACGACAGGGCCATGGCGATCATGGCCCGCTGGCGCATGCCGCCGGAGAACTCGTGCGGGTACTGCTTGGCCCGCTCGTCCGGACGGGGGATGCCCACCCGCCGAAGCATCTCCACGGCCTGCTCCTGAGCCTGGCGCTTCGAGATGTCCTGGTGGGTCCGGATCGCCTCGACGATCTGGTCGCCGACCCGGTAGTACGGATGCAGCGAGGTCATGGGGTCCTGGAAGATCATGCTGATCTTCGAGCCCCGGATCTCCTGCATGTCCTCGTCGGAGAGCTCCAGGAGGTTCTGGCCCTGGAAGATCACCTCGCCGCTTACCCGGGCCGTCTTCCGGTTGATGAGCCCCAGCACCGTGAGGAACGTCACGCTCTTCCCCGAGCCCGACTCCCCCACCACCCCGAGCGTCTCGCCCCGATCGACCGAGAACGATACGCCGTCAACGGCCTTCACCAGGCCGTCGTCGGTCGGGAAGTAGACGGTCAGATCCTTGACCTCGAGGAGCGGCTCCGCCACTACGTGTACCTCACCCGCGGGTCGAGGAACGCGTAGGCCACGTCGACCAGCAGGTTGGCCACGATGATGAACAGGGCCGCGAACACCGTGACCCCCATGACCGCGGGGAAGTCGTTCGTGGTCAGCGCGTCGATGACGTAGTGGCCGATCCCCGGGAGATTGAAGACCTGCTCGGTGATGACGGCCCCACCGAGGAGGATGCCCAGGTCGAGCCCAAACATCGTGACAACCGGCGTCAACGCGGCCCGGAGGCCGTGCTTGAAGATCACCCGGCGCTCGGACAGGCCCTTGGCCCGGGCCGTCCGGATGTAGTCCTCGCTCATCGTCTCGATCAGGTTCGACCGCGTCATCCGGGCGTAGAACGCCGCGAACGTCAGCGACAGCGTGATCCACGGCAGGACGAATCGGCCCCGGAGCACGGACTCCCACAGGCTCTCGTCGATCGGCAGCGTGCTCCCGGGGAACCAGTCCAACTGGAACCAGAAGATGTACAGCATCACGTAGCCGAGCCAGAACACCGGCGCGGACACGCCGAAGAGCGCGAACAGCATCCCGGCCCGGTCCCGGACCGACCTCGGCTTGATCGCCGACATGATGCCGATGGGCAGGCCGATCAGGACCCACACCACCGAGGCGCCCACGGCCATGACCGCGGTGACCGGGAGGCGGTCGAAGATCTGCTCCTTCACCGGGACGAAGTTGTTGTACGAGAAGTACACCTGTTCGTTCAGGAAGAACCCCGGCCACGGGACCAGGCCCTTGGCGAACCGCCCGTACTGGACGTACCAGGGCTTGTCGAGCCCCAGGTTCTCCCGGGCCTGCTGGATGATGTCCGGGCTGGTCCGCCGGCCCGCGGCGATCCTGGCGGGGTCGCCCGGCGGGAGCTTGTAGAAGATCAGGAACGTCAGGAAGGACACGATCAGCAGCACCAGGACCAGGAACAGCGAGCGCCGGATCAGGTACCGCCCCATGACCGTCAGATTATCCCTCGGGAAGGGGGCGTGGGGACCCCAGCCGGGGTCCCCACGCGATCCCCCTCGCGTTCTTCCTAGGCGCTGCCTCCACCCGCGAGCCACGTGCTCGCGAGGTCGGGCTGACCCGAGAACTGGTCGTAGTCGAAGCCCCGGACCGCGTCCCCGATGATGAACACGTCACGGAAGAAGCTGATCGGGACCCACGGCACGACCTCTTCGGTGACCTTCCGATCGAAGTCGGCCCAGCACTGCACCCGCTCGTCGCCGAGCTCCATCTCGTCGCACGCCTGGAAGTCGGCGTCGACGCTGGGGACCTCGGTGACGTCGTACCCGTGCTCCTCCAGGACCTCCGGAGGGGCGCCCACCAGGGCGTAGTTGCAGCACGAGTCCGGACCGATAGCCGCCGAGCCGAACAGCGGCTCACCGAACGTGGTGGCGTCGGAGTAGTCCTTGAACCAGCCCGCACCCAGGCAGAGCGCCACGTGCGCACCGGGGTCGTTGCAGCTGTCGTACATCGTGGTGCGCTCCTGCGTGGTCACGTCCAGGGTCAGCCCCAGCGGCTCGAGGTTCTGGCTGATCAGCGCGGACTGGTCGGGGTACGGGTCGGCCTCGTCGGTGACCGACACGACGTTCTCGCACACCGGGTCGTCGCAGACGCCGTCCCCGTCGGTGTCGTACGCCGACTGGGCCATCTCCGCCTGGGCGGCCTCGATGTCCCCCGATCCGTCGGGCGACGGATACGGGTCGT
Organism: uncultured Actinomycetes bacterium; assembly: GCA_937890785.1. Classification (GTDB taxonomy): domain Bacteria; phylum Actinomycetota; class UBA4738; order UBA4738; family CALAEC01; genus CALAEC01. Next base: position 11,244 of record CALAEC010000018.1, on the reverse strand, counting down.
AGTCCTCCTGCAGGAAACCGGTCAACGGATCCGTGATGGCGTGATCCGCCACGTCACCGAACAGCGGTCCGCCCCGGATCTGCAGCAGGCCGGCCCGGTCGAGGGCGAAGTTCACGGCCCGACGGACCTGGACGTCGTCGAACGGCGGCTCGGCGATGTTCATCGAGACGTAGTAGGTGCCGTCGCCCCCGAACGAGAACAGCTGATCCCGACGCTCCGGGTCCCCCTGGTACTGCTGGATCTGCTGGGCGGGCGGCACCGAGTCGAGCATCAGGTGCAGATCCCCGCTATCCACGCGCAGGGCGCCATCGTCGGCGGTGAGCCCGATCTGGGCCTCGATCCGATCGAGGTACGCCTCACGGAGGGGGTCCGTGTCGGGATCCCACGAGGGGTTCCGGACCAGGACGATCGAACGGCCGGGCTCGTAGCCGGGGAACGGCTCGGCCGGAGGTGCACTGGCCTGATCCGCCCCCTCGAACATGTACGGGCCCGAAGAGATCAGGAACCGCCCGTAGTCCTTGTTGTGGCCGTCGGCGGCCCCATCAGGGATCGGCGCGGCGGCCGGCATCATCATCCGGAACGGGAAGTCGCCCGCCGGTCGGGTCAGCGTGATCTCCAGGGTCTTGTCGTCGACCGCGGTCATACCGGAGATGCTGTCGGCCTCACCCTCGCCGAACTCGTCGAAGCCCTCGATCACCGAGTAGTAGAAGGGGTAGCCGGCGCCCACGGCCGGGGTGGCTTCCCGCTCCATGGCGTTGATGAAGGACTGCGCGGTGATCTCCTGATCCTGGTACGGCGGCGCGAACGTCACCCCGTCCTTGATCGTGAACGTGTAGGTGAGCCCGTCTTCCGACACCTCAGGCAGATCGGTGGCCAGGTCCGGCTGGAGTTCGTCCCCTCCGTTCTCCGCCGTTGTGGTCGGCGTGGTCACCAACACCCGGAGCAGACAGCAGTGGTAGAAGCCCCAGGTGACGGAGTAGTACTCCTTCTGGGGGTCGAACGCCGCGTCCACGTCGGACTCGAGGCCCGCCAGGAGCGTTCCGCCTCGCTGGGCCTCCTCGCCTTGGTCTGCGGCCGGCGGCGCACCCTCCTCGCCGCAGGCCGCGGCCGCGAGGGCCAGGACCCCGACGAGTGCGATCAATCTCGTATATCGCTTCACGTTTTCCCCTCTCTCACGTACCCGAGTGCTTCCGGTTGGTCCAGGCGACCCTCCTCTCTCTCATCTTCTTTACCTGGCGGTCCGCGGGTCGAGCGCGTCGCGGAGCCCGTCGCCGACCAGGTTGAAGGCCAGGGTCGTCAGGAACAGGAACAGACCGGGGAACAGCATCATCCACCACGCCACGGTGAAGATGCCGCCGCCGGCATCGGCCAGCATCTTGCCCCACGACGCCTGCCCCGGCCTGACCCCGATCCCGAGGAAGGACAGGGCGGCCTCGAACAGGATGTTCGCCGGGATGATCAGGGTGGTGTACACGATGATCGGTGCGGTCACATTCGGCAGAATCTCCCGGAAGATGATCCGGAGGTCGCCGGCTCCCTGGGCCCGGGCCGCCTCGATGAACTCCTTCTCCCGCAGCGACAGGACCTGGCCGCGAACGATTCGGGCGATGTACGGCCACGAGAACAGCCCGATCACGTAGCTGACCAGGAGGACGCCCGGCCGGATCAGCCCGCCCAGGCAGCCCGTCCGGCTGAGGCTGCACGCCGCCACCAGTCCCAGGGCCAGGAGCAGGATCGGGAGCGACAGCACGGTGTCGATCAGCCGGGAGACGAACGTGTCGACCTTGCCGCGGTAGAACCCGGCCACCAGGCCCAGGGTCACGCCGATGATCAGCGCGATGCCGGTGGCCACCATGGCCACCGTCAGGGACGTCCTGGCCCCGTAGAGCACCCGGACGAACAGGTCCCGGCCGGCGGTGTCGGCCCCGAACCAGAAGTCGCCGCTCGGCCCGATCGGCAGGCCGATCTGGTCGAGGGCCTCGGACACGAACACCTCGTTCTGGTCGTGGCCCACCACCCCGGAGAGCAGGGGGGCGCCGACGGTGGCCAGCACGATCATGAAGGCGATGAAGAACACGCCGGCCACGGCGAACTTGTCCCGCCGGAACCGCCGCCAGAACAGCTGGCTGGGGCTCCGGCCGACGACTTGCTTGCTCGGCTCTCCGCCGGCTTCCGGGCCGGTCGGTTCGACGACGACCGGCTCGCTGGCGACCTGCGCCACCCTGTGCGCCCCCTCAGGTCAAGGACCAGCAGATACTAGTGTCTTAGGCCAGCCTGAGCAACGACGGGCCCTTCTAGAGGTATATACGCTGCCCTTTGCGTCCCGGATTGCCCCCCAGTCCGGCGGCCTAGCGAAGGAGCCTGATCAGGCGAGGCAAGATATCGGTGCCCCGGATGGTGCCGATGGAGCCGTCCGCGGCGGCTCGCTCGCCGAAGGAGGTGACCCCATCGGCCTGGACCCCCGGCCCACACACCAGGAGCGGCACCGGGTCCGCCGTGTGGGCCTTCCGGAGGCACGAGGTGGCGTGGTCTGCCGTCACCGCGAGCAGGACCTCCGACGGATCGATCGCCGGCAGGACCTGGCCGAAGAACGCCCGGTCGATGACCTCGATCACATCGCGCTTGTCCTCGGCCCGCCCATCGTGGGCGGGGACGTCGGGGCCCTTGATGTGGACGTACAGCGCGTCGTAGCCGTCCAGGGCCTCGGTGGCGAGCGTAGCCCAAGCGGCGTAGCGCTCCTCTGGGTCGGGAGGCGACGGCGCCGGCACCTCTCCCATCCCCAGGACCAGGGCGATCCCCCGTTCCACCGGCATCTCCACGAAGCAGCCCCACGACGGACCGAACCGCTCCCGGATCGGAGTCAGCCTGGGGCGGTGGTCGCCGGCGTCCCGGGTCAGGATCAGGTTGGCCGGGAGCCGACCCTCGGTCCGGCGTCGGGCGTTCGTCTCGGACGCGTCGAGGATCCTCGCGGACTCGCGGACGAAGGCGTTCGTCAGCTCCGCCGCCCGCCGGGCCCCGTCGGTCTCGTCGAGGGGCTCGGCCCAGGCCACCTCATCCTCGAAGGTCTCGAGCGCCACGCCGAGGCTCCCTCGCTTCACGTAGGCCGGGTCGGTGTTCGACACCTCGGCCGAGAGGGGTCCCTCGTTCGACCGGATCACCAGGGCCCCGCGGTGCTCCACGGTCGGGCGTAGCTCGAAGGTGGCGCCGGGCAGGCTGAGCGTCCCGTTGACCTCCTCGGCCAGCGCCCGGGCCTCTTCGCTGGACAGGTCCCGGCCCACCCGACGGTCGACGATCCGGCCGTCCTCCTGAGTGGCGAAGTTCACCCGGTAGGCCAGGTCGCCGTCCTCGAACGTCATCCCCGAACCGAGCGCCTCCAGCACGCCCCGCCCCGGGTGCTGCTCGGCCGGGTCATAGCCGAGGATGGCGAACACCGCGATGTCGGACTCCGGCGCGATGTCGGGTCCCACGGTATGCACCAGGCCGTTCCGACCCCGGGACGCCAGGTCGTCGAGGAACGGCGTGGCGGCCGCTTCCAGTGGTGTCCGGCCACCGAGGTCCGGGTGCGGCTCATCCCCGAGTCCATCCAGGCACACGTACAGGAGCTTCCGCACGGCCATCAGTGCTTCACGATGAGTGCGAACTCCTCGGGGTCGAGGCTGGCTCCCCCGACAAGGGCCCCGTCGATCTCCGGAACGGCCATGAACTCGCGGATGTTGCCGGCCGTGACGCTGCCGCCGTACTGAACCCGCACCGACTCCGCCACGTCGGTGGAGTACATCGACTCCAGCACGTCGCGGATGGCCCGAACGGCCTCGCCGGCGTCCTCGGGGCTACAGGCCTTGCCGGTGCCGATGGCCCACACCGGCTCGTACGCGATGACCAGCCGGGCGGCCTGGTCCGGCCCGACCTTCGACGCGTCCTCGCGAACCTGCGAGGTCACCACGTCGGTGGCCCGCCCGGCCTCGCGCTCGTCGTCGGTCTCACCCACGCACAGGATCGGCGTCATGTCGTGCCCGAACACCGCCCTCAGCTTCCGGGCCACCGTGGCGTCGGTCTCACCGAAATGCTGCCGGCGCTCCGAATGCCCCACGATCACGTGCGTGACCCGGAGCGCGGCCAGCATCGGCGGCGACACCTCGCCGGTGAAGGCACCCCGGTCCTCCCAGTGGACGTCCTGGGCCCCGAGGGCGAACGGGAGCCGGTCGGCCTCGATGATCGTCTGCACGGCCCGGAGCGCCGTGAACGGCGGGCACACCACCACCTCAATCCGGTCGGTGTCCTCCTTCGACAGCAGGTACGAGAGCTTCTGGACGGTCTGGATGGCCTCGAGGTGGGTCTTGTGCATCTTCCAGTTCGCGGCGACGACCGGCCGGCGGGCCAACCCTCACTCCTCCATCAGCACGGCCACACCGGGAAGGGCCTTCCCCTCGAGGAACTCCACCGAGGCACCGCCGCCGGTCGACAGGTGGTCGACCGAGTCCTCGAACCCGAACTTCCGGACCGCCGCCACGCTGTCGCCGCCGCCAACGACCGTGAACGCGCTGGCCGCGGCCACGGCCTGGGCCACCCCCCGGGTTCCGAGCGCGAACGGCTCCAGCTCGAACACCCCCATCGGACCGTTCCAGAACACGGTCCGGGCGTCGGCCAGTACGCGGGTGAACTCCTCGACGGTGCGCGGCCCCACGTCGAGCCCCTTCAGGCCGCGAGGGATCCGGTCGGCGGGCACGGTTTCCTTCCGCGAGTCGGCCGTGGCCTCCGGCGCGGCCACGACGTCTTCGGGCAGCACCACGACCACCCCTCGACGGACCGCTTTGTCCAGGGCCGCCCGCACCGTATCGAGGTGATCCCGCTCAACAAGCGAGTCCCCGGTCTCGGCGCCCTGGGCGGCCAGGAACGTGAACGCCATGGCGCCACCGACCAGCACGGCGTCGACCCTGTCCAGGAGCGCATCGATCACGGCGAGCTTGTCGGAGACCTTGGCCCCGCCGAGGACGGCCACGAACGGCCGCTCGGGCCCCTCCAGCAGCCGGGACAGGACCTCGACCTCTCGCTGCATCAGCCGGCCGGCCGCGTTCGGAAGGAGGCGGGCCACGCCCACCACAGACGCGTGGGCCCGGTGGGCAGCCCCGAACGCGTCGCCGACGTACGCGTCTGCCAGAGAGGCCAGCTCTCGTGCGAACCGGGGATCGTTGCCTTCCTCCCCGGGGTCGAACCGGAGGTTCTCCAGCAGCACGACCTCGCCCTCACCCGGCCGGGCGATCCACCCGTCCATCTTCCCGACCTCGAACCCGCCGAGCTCCTCCAGACGCCGGGCCACCGGGTCCATCCGGAGCTCGTTCACCTCCCGTCCGCGCGGCCGGCCGAGGTGCGAGGCCAGCACCAGTGGCGAGCCGGCCTCTCGGAGCTCCCGGATCGTGGGCAGGGCCGCGCGGATCCGCGTGTCGTCGGCGACCTGACCGTTCTCGAGGGGGACGTTGAAGTCGACGCGCACGAACACCCGCCGCCCGGCGAGGTCGCCGAGGTCCTCGATCGTGCGGAGGCGCCCCACGCTCAGCGCTTCGAGGCGACCAGCTCGACGAGCTCTACCAGCCGGTTCGAGTACCCCCACTCGTTGTCGTACCAGCCGATCACCTTGACCATGTTGCCGATGGCCATGGTCAACTGGGCGTCGAACACGCACGAGTGCGGGTCGCCCACGACGTCAGAGGACACCAGCGGGTCCTCGGTGTACTTGAGGATGCCGTCCAGCCGGCCACCAGAGGCGTCGCGGAACGCCTCGTTGACGTCGTCAACCGAGGCCTCGCGCTCCAGGATGGCCACCAGGTCCGTGACCGAGCCGTCCGGCACGGGGACCCGGAAGGCCATCCCATCCATCCTCCCCTTCAGCTTGGGGATCGCCAGCGAGGTGGACTTGGCCGCCCCCGTGGTCGAGGGCACGATGTTGATCGCCGCGGCCCGGGCCCGCCGGAGGTCCTTGTGGGGCAGGTCGAGCAGGTTCTGGTCGTTCGTGTAGGCGTGGCACGTGGTCATGAGCGCCCGGTCGATGCCGAAGGCCTCCTCCAGGACGCTGGCCATCGGCACCACGCAGTTCGTGGTGCAGGACGCGTTCGAGATCACGTGGTGGGTGGTGGGATCGTAGTCGGCCTCGTTGACGCCGAGGACGATGGTGATGTCCTCGCCCTTGGCCGGAGCGCTGATGACGACCTTCTCGGCGCCGGCCTCGAGATGCTTCGAGGCGTTGTCGCGATCGGTGAACAGCCCCGTCGACTCGACCACGATCTCCGCGCCGAGCTCCTTCCACGGGAGGGCGGCGGGGTCGCGCTCGGCCATGACCTTCAGCTCGTCGCCGTCGACGGTGATCCCGTTCTCGCTGAGGCCGATGTCGGCGTCGAGCGTCCCCAGGACCGAGTCGTACTTCAGCAGGTGGGCCAGGGTCTTCGCGTCGGTGATGTCGTTCACCCCGACGAAGTCGAGGTTCGCGCCTTGCTCCTTGGCCGCCCGGAAGAAGTTCCGGCCGATCCGACCGAACCCGTTGATGCCGACCTTCACGGTCATGTTCGTCGCCTCCTTGATGGTCTCGCGGTCCATCCTACCCATGGGGGCCGGGCGGCCGCGCTCACGCCAGGCGGCCGTCCACGCGCTCGGCCAGCGGCAGCGCGGCTTCGGGGCCGGCCCTGCCCACCGGCCCGCTGAGCGTCACCGACGCCACCAGGTCGCCCGACCGCCACACGTAGCCGGAGGACTCGTTCTCCGGCACCAGCAGGTGCCAGCCGTACCCCTCCTCGCCGAGGCCCGTGGCCGGGACCTCCTGCGGGGTGGCCGCGTGCCCGCCCACCGGCAAGAGTCGGAGGTAGGCCACCAGCTCCGAGGCCGATGCCGCGTTGCTCATTCCCACAACGGTCGACGAGGCGGTTCGCCCCCCGCCGGCGAACGCGCGCCGGTACCCCTCCTGGAACCTCCTCTGGAGGCCATCCGGGAGCGGCGGAAGGTTCGGGAACCGCTGGCGGGGGGGCAGCACGCCCTGGATCGAGGCGATCGGCCCCTCGCCGGCCGGCTCCAGCCCCTCGGAGATCTCGTCCTCACCCAGCACCACCGAGGGCAGCGCCGAGCCGGCGTCATTCGGATCGCCAGGCGCTTCGCCGCCGTCCGGCCCGTCGCAGGCCACGGCCAGCACGACCAGCGCCAGGGCCAGCGCACGGCTCACGGAGGAGGAGCGTACCTACTCGCGCTCGACGTCGCGGTGGTCGCGGGTCACGGGGAGGGCCTTCTCCCGGAAGTAGGCCACCAGATCCTCGGCCACCACCACCGAGCGGTGCCGGCCGCCCGTGCACCCCACCGCGACCGTCAGGTACGACTTGCCCTCGGCCACGAACCCGGGAAGGACATAGTCGAACAGGGACCGAAGCCGGCTCATGAATTCGGCGTACTCCGGGTGGCCGGTGACGAACCGCTGAACCGGGGCCTCCGTGCCGGGGAGCGGGCGGAGCCAGTCGAGCCAGTACGGGTTCGGCAGGAACCGCACATCGAGGACCATGTCCGCGTCGCGCGGCACCCCGAACTTGTAGCCGAACGAGACCACCGCGACCTGGAGACCGGCCTCGGGCGGGGCCACGGAGAAGGCCTCCCGGACCCGCTCCCGGAGGTCGTGGGGGGTGAGCTCGGTGGTGTCGATCACCAGGTCGGCCTCGCCGCGAAGGGCCTCCATGATGGCGCGCTCCCGGCGGATCCCCTCCTCGCGGCGGTCTTGCGGCGCCAGCGGGTGCTTGCGCCGGGTCTCGGCGAACCGGCTGACCAGCACCTCGTCCGAGGCCTCCAGGAACAGGATCCGCGTGGCGATCCGCCGCTCCCGGAGAGCCTCCAGCGCGTTCGCCAGGTCGTCGAAGAACTTCCCGCCCCGCGCGTCGGCCACGATGGCGACACGCTGGGGCCCGCCGGTGGTCTCGACCAGCTCGGCCATCTTCGGGATCAGGGCCGGCGGGAGGTTGTCCACCACGAAGAACCCCAGGTCCTCCAGGCACTTGGCCGCCTCGGACCGGCCGGCCCCGGACAGGCCGGTGATCAGCGTGAACTGGGGACCCGTGGGCAGCCGGCGGGGCTGTTCGCGGCCGGCCGGCTGGGCGGTCACGCCGAGGCCGCCTCAGACGGCCGGTGCAGCCGGTCGGTGACCTCTGCGGCCAGCCGAGGCCCCACGCCCGGCGTGGCCGCGATCTCCTCCTCGCTGGCGCGGGCCAGCCGGGCCAGCGAGCCGAACCGCCGGAGCAGGGCCTTCTTCCGGGCCGGCCCGATCCCCGGGACGTCATCGAGAGGCGAGGCCATGGCCCGGCGCTCCCGCAGCTTCCGGTGGTACTCGACGGCGAACCGGTGGGCCTCGTCCCGGACGTGCTGGAGGACGAACAGCGCCTCCGCCCCGCGCTCGATCCGGAGCGGCTCGGGCTGGCCCGGGACGTACACCTCCTCGAGGCGCTTGGCCAGGCCGACCGCGGGGATACCGAGGCCGAGGCCGTCCAGCACCCGGAGCGCCACGTTCAGCTGGCCGCGCCCGCCGTCGACCACGACCAGCGACGGCGGGTACGCGAACCTTCGCCGCTTCGAGGCCGGCTGGTCACGTTCCTTGAGGTATCGGGCGAACCGCCGGCGCAGCATCTCCTCCATCGAGGCGAAGTCGTCCTGCCCGGGAACGCCCTTGATCTCGAATCGTCGGTAGTCGGCCCGCTTCGGCAGGCCGTCCTCGAACACCACCATCGAGCCGACCGTGGCGGTGGGACCGATGTTCGACACGTCGTACGCCTCGATCCGCAGGGGCGGCTGGGCCAGCCCCAGGGCTTCGCCGAGCTCGGCCAGGGCCCGCGACCGGGCCGCGAAGTCCGAGGCCCGCTTCAGCTTGTGGCGCAGGAACGCCTCCTTCGCGTTCGTGGTCACCACCCGGAGGAGGCGGCGCTTGTCCCCACGCTCGGGCAGCGCGATACGCACCGCGCTCCCTCGACGACCAGACAGCCACTCCTCCAGCACGTCGCGATCGCGGGGCCATACCGGGACCAGCACCCGGGCCGGCACCTCGTCGCGCTCCATGTAGAGCTGCTCGAGGAAGGAGGCCATCAGCGCCGGCGCGTCGAGGTCCTCGACCCGGTCCACCACCCAGCCCCGCCGCCCGGTGACCCTTCCCCGGCGGACGAAGAACACCTGGAAGGCCGCCTCGAGGTCGTCCTCATCGAGCCCGACCACGTCGAGGTTCTCCCGTGGCGACAGCACCATCTCTTGGCTCTCGATGGCTTTCCCCGCCGCGGTCAGACGGTCCCGGAACCGGGCGGCCTTCTCGTACTCCTCGGCAGCCGAGGCCGAGCCCATCTCGGCCTCCAGCTCCCGGAGGATGGGGCGGTGGTTGCCGGCCAGGAAGTCGGCCAGCCGGTCCACGTGCTCGCGGTAGCTCTGGTCGGTGACTCCGGTCTTCTCGGGCACGCAGGGGCCCGCGCACCGGCCGATGTCGTAGTAGAGGCACGGGCGGCCGGCACGCCGGCGTTGGTCGAAGAACCCGTTCGAGCAGGTCCGGACGGGAAACACCCTGGTCAGCGCGTCGAGGGTCTCCCGGATGGCGTAGGCGTGGGCGTACGGGCCGAACGACCGCATGCCCTTCCGCCGCTTCGACCTGGTGACCATGGCCCGGGGCCACCGTTCCGCCACCGTCAGGGCCAGGTACGGGTACGACTTGTCGTCCCGGTACCGGACGTTGAACCGGGGCAGGTGCTCCTGGATCAGGTTGTACTCGAGGTGGAGGGCGTCGACCTCGCCGGAGGCCACGATCCACTCGACCCGGCCGGCGGCCTCGAGCATGGCCTCGGTCCTGGGGTGCTGGGGCCGGCCCCAGTACGCCGCCAGGCGCTTGCGGAGGGACTTGGCCTTCCCGACGTAGATGACCCGGCCGTCGCCGTCACGGAAGAGGTACGCCCCCGGGGCGTCGGGGACGGAAGCCGGATCCGGTCTCGGGATGTCGGTCACTGCCCGTCCGTTCCCCATTGTAGGGCGCCACCAGCCGGTGGCTCGTGTTTCGGGGTGAACGGGCGGTGAACCCCTATCCGCCTCGGCGTCAGCCGCCGGTGGTGGCCACCACGAACGTGCCGGTCATCGTGGTCGGGTGGACGTCGCACCGGAAGAAGAAGTTGCCCTCCTCCTCGATCGGATCCGGCTCGTACGTCACCGTCTCGGGGCCGGGGAAGGGCGGCTCCTGGAACAGCACCTCGGTCGCCGACTCGTCCGTGTAGATGGCCACGTTGTGCGGCACCGTGTCCTGGTTGTTGAACTCGATCGTGAAGGGCTCGCCGGCCGGCGCGGCCAGGCAGTCCGTGTCGAAGGCGAGGTTCTGGGCACTGATCGACAGCTCGGTGCCCTCGGGCTGGCAGGGCGGCGGGCCGGTCGGGGCCCCACCGCCGCCCCCGGTCTCCTCCGGGGTGGGCACGGCCAGAAGCGGCTCGTCCTCGCTGCGGACGGCCATCTGGACCTCGGTGTCGCCCTCGTCGCGGAACGCCAGGTACACGGCCCCCTCCGGGCCGGCGCCGACCCGCGGGCGGACGCCCTCGGCGGTGGACGCGGGCAGCTCCTCTTCGGCGAAGTCCCCCTCGGCGTTCGTGGCGTAAGCCAGGCCCTGGTCGGTCTGCCAGGCCACGTGGTGGATGCCCTCGGCGTCCACGGCGATCGAGGCTGCCGAGCCGGTGGCCCCGGACCCGACGTCGGAGACCTCCCACGGCTCCGTCCCGAGAGCGTGGGCGTGCTTCACGTCGCCGGCCGCCGTGAGGTACGCGAGATGCGGGTTCCCGTCCGCGTCGACCGTGCCCGAGACACCAACGCCGCCGTCGAGATCGATGGTCTCGCTGACCCACGGAGCACCCTCGCCGCCTCGCTGGATGGTCATCACGGTCTCCCCGTCCGACCCGTAGGCAACGATGGGCCCCGCGCTCGTGAGAAGGATCGCGGTGCCGGCGAGCTCCTCCGGCGCCGACGCTTCCGCCACGGTTTCGACCGACCACGCGCCCTCGCCATCCGAGGTGGCCAGCCGGACCAGTGACGCGGGGCCCTCGGCCGCGTCCTCGGACGTCTGGAGGGTGATCATGGGAACGCCGTCGGGGTCAACGGCGATCGACAGGCCCACGGCCTCGCCCTCAGCCACGACCTCGGGCTCCTCGGCAAACTCGCCCTCGGCGTTCGAGCTGTAGAGCACCCCGTCCGGGGTCGTCCAGGCCACGTGGTGGACGC
>CALAEC010000017.1 GCA_937890785.1 uncultured Actinomycetes bacterium | reverse complement strand
GCGTCGACCTCGAGGGCCATGTCGGCGAGCTTGAACGCGATCCCCTGGTGGTCGAGGATCCGCTTCCCGAACGTCTGCCGATGTTTGGCGTAGTCGATCGAGTACTCAAGCGCGGCCCGGGCGATCCCCAGAGCCTGGGCCGCCGTCGACGGCCGGGTCATCTCGAACGTCTTCAGCGCGTGGTGCTGTCGGGTCTGGCCGGCCCGGGCCCGCTCAAGCTTCGCCTCCAGCCGCTCCATCCCCCCGACCACGTTCTCCAGCGGGATCCGGCAGTCCTCGAGCACCACCTCCGCGGTGTGCGAGGCACGGATGCCGAGCTTCCGCTCCTTCTTCCCCTGCGACAGCCCCGGCGTCCCCGGACCGATGATGAACGCGGCCTGGCCGCGATGCCCCAGCTCCGGGTCGACCGTGGCCACCACCACGTGCACGTCGGCGATGCCGCCGTTCGTGATGAACACCTTTCGGCCGTTCAGCACCCACTCGTCGCCGTCGCGGACGGCCGTGGTCCGGAGCGCCGACACGTCGGAGCCGGCCTCGGACTCGGTCACGGCGAAGGCCCCAAGCTTGGGGTCCTCGGGCGTCCCCAGCATCCTCGGCGCCCACTCCACGAGCTGCTCCGGCGTGGCCGAGTACGCCAGCGCCGCCAGCGGCAGCCCGGTACCGAAGATGCCCAGGCTGATCCCGGCGCACCCCCAGGACCCCTCTTCCATCACCACCGGCAGGATGAGCCCGGTCGGGTCGGGGGTGACCATCTCCGTCCAGAACTCCATCGAGTACAGCCCGACCTCGGCGGCCTTCTTGACCACGGGCCACGGAAACTCCTCCGTCTCGTCGTACTCCGGCGCCACGGGCCGGATCTCCCGCTCCGCGAAATCGTGGGCCCACTTGCGGGCCGTGAGGTGATCCTCGGTCAGTTGGAAATCCACGCTTCACCCCGACAGAATGTGCTGGATGGCGCTCGTTCCTACCGACTGGTAGGTTACCACCAGGTAGGAAAGGGGTCAATGGCGACCGGGGCAAAGCGGCGGATGCGGGCCCCCGAGCGGCGCAAGCAGCTGCTCGAGGTAGCCCGCAAGGTGTTCGCGGCGAGGGGGTACCACGTCGTGACGATGGACGACGTGGCCCGCGAGGCCGGGGTCACGAAACCGATCCTCTACGACCACTTCCCCTCGAAGCGGGACCTGTACCGCGACCTCCTCGAGGCAGACCTGGCCCGGCTGAAGGAACGGCTCCAGGAAGCGATGGAGACCTCCCGGGGCAACCGCGAGCGGATCCGCGGTTCCTTCCAGGCCTACTTCGACTTCGTCGACGAGGAGGGCGCCGGCTTCCGGCTCCTGATGCAGGAGGCCGTCGGCCCGGAGCGAGAGTTCCGCGAGATGCTGGCCCGGTTCCGGGACGAGGTCCTCGACCAGGTCACCGACGTGATCGTTCGGGAGTCGAAGGGCGGACTGGGCCGGGATAAGGCCTCGGACGTGGCCCTGGGGCTGATCGGCATGGCCGAGACCGCCGCCCAGCGGGACCCCGGTGCGTCCAAGGAGCATCGGGCGAAGAGAGTGGACACGCTGGTCCGCCTGGCCTGGCGGGGGATCACCGGCCTGACCCTGTAGAGATCAGTCCCGACCCGGCTCGAGCCAGTCCTTGGCGAATGCCAGCGCCTCGTCCACCGTCATGCGCCGGCCCTCGGCCAGGATCGGCTCGGCTTCGGCGGCCGGGAGCCGAGCCTTCAGCTTCCGGAGTCGTTTCGACACGGTCGTGTCGCTGACCAGGAGGCCCGTGCCGATCTCCTCCTCGATCCTCTCGGCGGCGCCGGCCAGCCTGAGGGCTCGCTCGACCTCCCCGCGGCTCTCGGCCAGGATCGACAGGTCCGCCACGAGCAGGGCCAGCGCTGAGCGGTCGTCGCTCGGCAGGAAGATCCCCATGGCTTCTCTGAGGGCGGCCTCGGCCTCCTCCGAGCGGCCCAGAACGGCCAGGCCCAGCCCCTCGAGGTGGAGGGCCCAGCCCAGGCCGAAGGGGTTGTCGAGCCCGCGGAACTTCTCCACGCTGGCTCGCCCCAGCTCCGCCACTCCGGCCCAATCCTCTCGCCCGTAGGCCATCGTGGCCAGGCCCCAGGTCGCCTTGGCCGTTCCCTCCTCATCGCCCAGCTCCCCGAACAGCGCCAGGGCCTCATCCAGGAGGCGCGCGGCCGTATCCAGGTCCTGGATGGGCGGGGGGGCGATCCCGTGCGCGAACGCCAGGTTGTACTGGGCCTCGGCGATGGCCCGGGGGTCGCCCTGCTCGAGCCGGATCGTCAGGCACTCCTGGTACCGCTGGCCGGCCCGGGCGAAGTCGCCCATCCAGTAGGCCACGCCGCCGGCCCCCTCCAGCGCCCTGGCCCTGGCCTCGGGGTCCCACGGCATGGGGCGCTCCAGGATCCCCTCCAGCCGCTCGGCGGCCTCCCGGAGGTGTCCTCGGAACTGCCAGAACCGCCACAGTGCCCCCCCCATCCGGAGGGCCGAGTCGAGCTCGTGCTCGGCCGCCCAGGCCAGGGCCGCCCGGAAGTTGTCGTGCTCGGCTTCCAGGGCGTCGAGCCACCGGACCTGGTCGGGGCCGGTGAGCTCCGGCTCGGCCCGCTCGGCCAGCGCGAGGAAGAACCGGGCGTGGCGCCGGCGGATCTCGTCCGCGTCGGGCGCCTCGGCGAGCCGATCGGCTGCGTACTCGCGGATCGTCTCGAGCATGAAGAACCGGGGCTCCGCGGGCCCGGTGACCATCTGCCGGAGCAGGCTCTTGTTCGTCAGCGACGCCACCCCGTCGAACGGGTCGAGGCCGAGGTCGCCGCCCGGATCGGCCACCGCCTCGACCGCCTCGAGGGTGAACCCGCCGACGAAAGCCGAGAGCCGCGCGAACAGGGGGCGCTCCGGTTCCTCCAGCAGGTCGTAGCTCCAGGCGATGGCGTCACGCAGGGTCCGCTGCCGCTGCGGGAGCTCCCGGGACCCACCGGCCAGCAACGGGAGAGCCCGGTCGAGCCGGGCCAGCAGGGCCTGGGGGGCGAGGATCTTCACCCGGGCCGCGGCCAGCTCGATGGCCAGCGGGAGGCCGTCGAGCCGGGCGCAGATCTCCGCCACGGCCGGCGCGTTCTCGTTGGTGACCTGGAACCCCGGCTGCACGGCCATGGCCCGCTCCACGAACAGCGAGACGGCCTCGTACTGCGACAACCCCTCGATCGCGGGGAGGTGGGCCGGATCAGGAAGGTCGAGCGGCGGGACGGGGTATTCCCGCTCCCCCGAGAGCCCCAGAGGCTCGCGGCTGGTGGCCAGCAGGCTGAGGCCCTGGGTGCTCGACAGGAGCATGCCAACGTCGGGCGCGGCATCGAGGACCTGCTCGAAGTTGTCGGTGACCAGGAGGAGCCGCTTGTCGCGGAGGTGCTCGACCAGCGCCTCGCCGGTGCTCTCCCTGGTGGCCTCTGGCAGGCCGAGCGCCTTCGCCACCGCCGGCAGGACCAGGCCTCGCTCGGTGATCGGCGCCAGGGCCACGAAGAATACCCCGTGCTCGAACTCCGGGAGCAGCTGACGGGCGGCCTGGAGCGCCAGCCGGGTCTTCCCGGTCCCCCCCGGCCCCGTGAGCGTGAGGAGACGGCCGGCCCGGATCGCCTCCTTGACCCCCTCGAGCTCCCGGCGGCGTCCCACGAAGCTGGTGAGCTGGACGGGCAGGTTGTTCGGTCGCGCGTCCATCGATCGGAGCGCAGGGAACTCGGCCGGGAGCCCGTCGCCCAGGACCTGGTGCAGGCGCTCGGGGTGGGACAGATCCTTCAGCCGGTGCTCACCGAGGTCTCGGAACGCCACCCCCTCGGGCGCCGCCGGCTCCACCAGGGCCCGGGTGGCCTCGGAGACCACGATCTGGCCGCCGTGCCCGGCGGCGGCGATCCGGGCGGCCCGGTGGAGATCGACCCCCACGTAGTTGTCGCCGCCGAGGATCCCCTCGCCGGTGTGAAGGCCCACGCGGACCCGGACCGCGGCGCCCTCCGGCCATTCGTGGGCGGCTATGGCCCGCTGGGCCTCGACGGCGGCGGCCACGGCCTGCGGGGCCGTCCGGAACACCACGAAGAAGGAGTCGCCCTCGGTGGACACGTCGATGCCGCCACGGCCGCCGAACGCCTCGCGGAGGATCCGCTGGTGGCTCTCCAGCAGCGCGGGGTACCGGTCGCCCAGGACATCGAGGAGCCGGGTGCTCCCCTCGATGTCCGTAAACAGGAAGGTCACGGTGCCCGTGGGCAGATCGGCCCTCATGCGGGCATTATGCGGCCCCTCGAGGCGGCCCGGCCCGTTCCCCAACTCTTCACCTCACCGCCGCGCCGGCGTCCTCGGGCGCTCCGATCGGTCCACTAGTTCTAGGGGCGACGCCGGCCGCCGGGGCCGGCCCAAGCGAAGGGAGTCCGCATGAGACGCAGCATGGCTATGGGAGCCATGGCCGTGGCGATCGTAACGATCCTCGTTTCCACAGCGGCGGCGGACACGTCGGTGAAGCCGTACGTCGTCCCCATCGGAACCACCTACGAGGTCGACGCCCTGTGGAGCGTGGCCGACACGGTGCCGGAGGCCAGCGACCCGTCGAAGACGTTCCAGATGATCGGCATTCCGGATGGGATCGGGGTCCATCCGAACGACGACGGCACGGCGACCGTGTACCTGAACCACGAGTTAGGAAACACTGTCCTCTCCGAGCCGGTCCTCGGCGGTGCCCTGAACCGAGGAGCGTTGGTGTCCCGGCTCGTGCTAGACGAGGACGGCGACGTCGTGGCCGGCGAGCGGGCCTACGACCAGGTGTTCGTTGAGGACACCCCGATCGGAGCGGCTGCCGAGACCGATAACCCGGCAACGCCCGCGGTCGAGGGCAACGCCACACCCGGGTTCGGGCGGTTCTGCTCCGGCTCGCTGGCCGGCCCGGACCAGGGCTTCGACCGGTACATCTACCTGACGAACGAGGAGACCACGGGAGCCAGCTCGTTCGACGGCCGTGGCGGGCAGAGCGTGGCCATCTTCGACGACGAGCTGCACGCGCTTCCCGAGTTGGGCCGCTTCTCCAAGGAGAACACCCTGGTCATGTCGGGGACCGGTCAGCGTACGGTGATGCTCTCCCTCGAGGACGGTCCCGCGACCCCGGATTCCCAGCTGTACCTGTTCGTTGGGCGGAAGCGGCCGCACTCGGACAGCGTCCTCGAGCGCAACGGCCTCGTGGACGGGCAGCTGTACGTCTTCCGCTCGACGACACCGGGAGCGAACTCGGAGGCCACCTTCGCCGAGGGCACGATCGGCGGTGAGTGGGTCCGGATCCCCGGAGCCGAGGGCATGACCGACGTCCAGCTCGAGACGGCGGTGGACGCTCTCGGTGCCTTCGCCTTCGTGCGCCCCGAGGACGGCGCCTTCGACCTCCAGCACCGGAACCTGTTCCACTTCGTGACAACCGGGTCCAGCACCGGAGGGGAGAACGAGCTGGGACGCCTGTACACGCTCCAGCTCAACCCGGGGAACGTCCTCGGGAACGCCGGTCTGCACGTCGTGTACAACGCCGACGAGGTGATCGCCGACGGCGGTGACACCGCCATCAGCCCGGACAACGTCGACGTCGGCGAGGGCTTCCTGATGATCAACGAGGACGGAACCACCGAGAGCCGTCTGGTCATGGCCGCCAAGGGCCGGGAGGGCAGCGTGTGGCGCTTCGACCTCGGCGGCGGACCGTGGACCTCCCGGGTGGACCCCGATGGGCTTCGGGTCGCGGAGCTCGATCCCCCGGGCCGGGACGGCATCCCCGTCGGCCCCGGGGTGTGGGAGACCAGCGGCATCGTGGACGCATCCGCGGTGTTCGGACCCGACACCTGGCTCACGGACGTGCAGGCCCACTCCCCCACCACGGCCCCGGCGCCGCGGACCGTGGAGGACGGCCAGCTCCTGCTGATCACCCCGGCGGACTGACCCACCCCGCAGCCAGCCGGACCCGCCCCCACCCCCAGGGGCGGGTCCGGCCGTCTCCAGAACGTTCCCCCCGCGGCCGTCCGGCGTTCGCATGTCCTCCCCCGAACGGCCACGCCCCCTCGATACCGTGACACCGTGGTCACGACGCCCACCCGACCACCGGATGGCCGGCCAGCTCGGCCCCTCGAGCGCGTCGGCCGTCCGCCGCTCGAGCAGCCCCTGGACGAGGTGGCCGCTGCCGCACGGCGACGGATCGGGACCACGGCGGTCCGCTCGCTCGTCGCGCTGACCGCAGAACGGCGCCCGCGATGACGGACGCGGCCGTTCGCGACTGCCCGGTGTGCCTCTCCGCGGGGGCGGTCGTCGGCACCCGCTGCCAGCTCTGCGAGGCCGAGTTCGCGGAGCCCCCCGACGACGAGCCTCCCCGTGTCGTCGAACGCTTGTCCGGCGGGGCCGCCGACCTTCCCCCGGTGGCCCCGCCCGTCCTCCGGCTGTCCGACGTCGTGGACGAGCTCCGCCGCCTGGCGACCAGCGTGGCCGGGGCGACCGAGCCGCACGCGCTGGTCGAGGCGTGTACGCGCCTCGAGCGGATGGCGGAGACCCTGCGGCGGCAGTTCCTCGACGACGTGGTGGTCGGCTACCCCACCCCTCGGGGCCGGGCCGCCGCGTCTAGCTCCGTCTAGCCGAACCGGCCGGTGACGTAGTCCTCTGTCCGCTTCTCCGACGGGTTCGTGAACATGACTTCGGTCCGGTCGAACTCGACCAGCGTGCCGGTCCGCTGTCCGTCCTCGCGCACGTCGACCGTGAAGAACGCCGTCCGGTCGCTGACCCGAGCAGCCTGCTGCATGTTGTGGGTCACGATCACGATCGTGTAATCGGCCACGAGCTCCTGCATCAGCTCCTCGATCCGAAGCGTGGCGATCGGGTCGAGCGCCGAGCACGGCTCGTCCATCAGGATCACGTCCGGCCGGGTGGCGATGGCCCGGGCGATGCACAGCCGCTGCTGCTGACCGCCGGACAGGGCCATACCCGACTCCTTCAGCTTGTCCTTGACCTCGTCCCAGAGGGCCGCCCGGGTCAAGGATTCCTCGACCAGGTCGTCCATGCTCCCTCGGTACCCGGCGATCTTCGGGCCGAACGAGACGTTGTCGTAGATCGACTTCGGGAACGGGTTCGGCTTCTGGAACACCATCCCGACCCGACGCCGCACCTCGACCGGGTCAACCCTGGCGTCGTACAGGTCGATGCCGTGGTACAGGATCGTTCCCTCCACTCTGGCGCCCTCGATCAGGTCGTTCATCCGGTTGAGGCAGCGCAAGACGGTGGTCTTGCCGCAGCCGGACGGCCCGATCAGCGCGGTGATCTCGTTCTCCCGGATCGGCAGCGAGACGTCGCGGACCGCCCGGAAGCTCGCGTACAGGACGGACACGTCCTGGAGGTCGAAGATCACCGAGCGGCCCGATCGTTCGGAGTGCCGCACGTCGAGGTGTGGGCCGGCCTGAGCCTGTTCGCCGACGTCCGTTCGCTCGGTCACGGTCTCGGATTCCACGCTATCACCACTTTCGCTCATACCGGTTCCGCAGGTAGATCGCCGTCGCGTTGATCAACAGGAGCACTGCGAGCAGGACCACGATGGCCGCTGAGGTGGAGTCCCCGAACGCCCGGAGGGACTTGCGCGACCACGTGAAGATGATGGCCGGGAGGGCCGTGTATTCGCCCTGGAGCGTTTCCACGAACCCGCGGTCCCCCCCGGCAAAGAACGTCGGGGCGCCCCCGATCAGCAGGAGCGGAGCGGCCTCGCCGAGAGCCCGGGCCAGGGCCAGGATCGTTCCGGTGAGCACGCCGGGGGCAGCGTATGGCAGCACGTGGCTCCTGACGACCTCCCATCGGGTGGCCCCCACGCCGAAGCCGGCCTCGCGGATCCCCTGAGGCACCGCTCGGATCGCCTCGGCCGAGGTGATGATGACGATCGGGAGGACCAGGATCGACATCGTGAGCCCGCCGCTCAGCAGGCTCCGGCCCCCGGTCACGCCGGCGAACAGCTGGACGAAGAGGGCCAGGCCCAGGAGCCCGTACACCACCGAGGGCACCCCGGCCAGGTTGCGGATGCTGGCGGTCAGGAACCGGGTGAACCGGTTGTCGCTGGCGTACTCCTCGAGGTAGATGGCCGCGGCGATGCCGAGCGGGAACGCGATCACGGCCACGAACCCCATCAGCCACAGGGAGCCGACGATCCCCTGTCCCACGCCGGCCCGCTCGGGGAGCGACGAGAGGTTGTCGGTGAGGAAGGTCGTGCCCCGGTCGGCGAACACCTTCAGCGCCGTGGCCAGGACGTCCGCGATCAGCGTCACCAGGATGGCCAGCGCCAGGAGCAAGGCCAGGAGGAGCGCGGCCTGGAAGGCCAGGCCGCCGAGGTCGACCCGCTTTCCCCGCAGGGCTCGCCGCACGGCGTCGGACGTCGGGCCCGGACGCTCCATGGTGACGGTCTCGGCCATGGGTCAATACCTCTTCCGGACGCGGCGCACGAACCGATCGCTGACCAGGTTGAGCGCCAGCGTGAACAGGAACAGCATCGCCCCGAGGAAGAACAGGCTGGGGAAGGCGGCGCTGCCGCCCTTGACCTGATCCGAGCCGGTGGCCAGCGAGGCCAGGGCGGCGGTCATGGTCTGACCGGGCCCCAGGGGGTCCACCGTGAACGCCGAGCCCCCCGTGGCCCCGGCGGCGAGGGTCACCACGAGGGTCTCACCGATCGCCCGCGACACGCCGAGGATCAGGGCAGCCACGATGCCGGAGACCGCCGCGGGGAGCACGGTCCGGAGGGTGGTCGACTTCCGGCGGGCCCCGAGCCCGAACGAGGCCTCCCGCAGCGTGTCCGGAACGGCGTGCATGGCGTCCTCGGCCACCGAGGCCACGATCGGGCTGATCAGGATGCCCACCCCGATCCCGGCCCCGAGCATGTTGTAGAAGGTGGCGGTGGTGAAGATCCGCTGCACGATGTCCGGGCTGATGAAGCTGATCACGAAGTAGGCCATGACCACACTGGGGATCCCCGCAAGGACCTCCAGGATCGGCTTCAGGACCCGCCGGGCTCGCCGGCTCGCGTACTCCGACAGGTACATGGCCGCCCCCAGGCCCAGAGGCGTGGCCACGAGCATGGCGATCACCGAGATCATCAGCGTCCCCACGAACACCGTCTTCACGTCGAAGAGGTTTCGCCGGGGGAACCAGCCCGTGTCGTTCCACAGTGCGCCCAGCCCGGGGCCCTCGTCGAGCTCGCGGAAGAAGTCGACGACCCCGTCGAAGAGGGAGAAGAGGATGGCCAGGTTGATGACGATGGCCATACCGGCGGCGGCCAGGAAGACCCGGCGGATGCGGGCCTCTCGGCGCCGCCTCCGGATGTCCCCCTGGAGCTCCGCGATCCCTACCGCCGCCACGTTCCCTCCCCCATGCGCGGGGAGCCGAAGGATACCCGGTTCACGGGTATCCTTCGGCCCAGCCCGCTCGAACGTCGGTTCGTGCTACGCAGGCTTGGCACCCTCCCAGGTGCTGAGAGTGTTCTCGATGCGGTCGTCGGGGAGCACCACATAGGCGACCTCCTCGACGGCCGTGCGCAGGCCGGTGTCGCTCAGGTAGAAGTCGACGAACGCGGTCAGCGCCTCGCTCTCGGCCGCCTTGGCGTTGTTCACGTAGATGAACAGCGACCGGGAGAGCGGGTACGAGGCGTCCGAGATCGTGTCGAACGAGGGAGCCACGCATCCCTCGCCACCGTCGATCTCGAAGGCCTTGACCACGTCCTGGTTCTGCTCGTAGAACGAGAACCCGACCCACCCGAACGACGTGTCCGACCCGGCGATCCCGTCGATGATCACGTTGTCGTTGGCCGAGGCCTGGTAGTCGGGCCTGGTCGTCTCCGAATCATCCTCCGAGAGCCCCTGCTCGATGGCGATGTCCGGGATCCCGGACAGCTCGATGAACGCGTCGTAGGTCCCCGACTCCTCGCCGGGAGCGGTGATGTCCAGCGGCACGTCCGGGTAGGGAGCGGCCGAGGCGTCCACCTCCGCCGCCAGGTCGTTCGCGTCGGACCAGGCATCGAAGCCCTCGGACTCCGGGCCCGCCAGCGCGTACAGGTCGCCGCTGTTCAGGCAGGTAGCGACGTCGTTGTTCGGCGAGGTCAGCACGGAGATCCCGTCCAGTGCCACCTCGAGCTCCGTGTACTCGATCCCGTTCTCCGCGCAGGCGTCGATCTCCTCCTGCTCGATCGGCCGGGACGCGTCGGAGATGTCGGTTTCACCGTTGCAGAACAGCTCGAAGCCGTCCCCGGTGCCGGGGCCCTCGACGGTGATCTCAACGTCTGGGTTCTCCTCGGCGAACAGCTCCGCGACCAGCGAACTGATCGGCTCGACCGTGGACGAGCCGGAGATGAAGACCGAGCCGGTGAGGGCCTGATCCTCTCCTCCCCCGCCGCCTCCACTGCCCGTGTCGTCCGACTCGCCGCAAGCGGCGCCGACCAGAGCCAGCGCGACGACCCCGGCCACCAGCATCCTTCGCTTCCGCATTCCCGTCTCCTTCCCCTCGGGGGGTGCCTCTACTGCGAGCGGATGCTAGGTCGCGGTCGTGGCCGCACCCTGTCCCGGAGGTGAACTGGAGGTGAACATGCACCCCCGCACGAACCGGACCGCAACGTGACCGTTCGGTGACCGGAAGGGGGTCGCTCGGTGGCCGCCGAGGGAACGTTTCGCCCCAACCGACGATGCCGACGGCGTTCGTCCGGCCGGCCCGCGTATCCTCGAGACGTGCGAACGCTCCGACGCTCGCCTCCTGGCCCTCAGGGCTCACGGACGCCAGGAGCGGTACCATCGACCCGCGAGGCGTGAGGTGGCCCGCACGGGGATCCACTGGATGGCGAGGTCGATGAGGGCACGGCGGCATTTCCATGAGGAGCTCGAGGCCCTCGAGCTCGAGATCCTCTCGCTCGGCGAGCTGGCAGAGCGAGCGCTCGGCCGCGCCGTGGACGTGCTGACTTCGCGCGACGACGCCGAGATCGACGCGGTGATCGCCGGGGACGATGCCATCGACGAGCGGTACCTCGACATCGAGCGGCGTTGGCTGGAGCTACTGGCGCTCCAGACCCCGGTGGCCGGCGACCTCCGACTGCTCTCCGTCATCATCCACGTCAACCTCCACCTCGAGCGCATCGGTGATATCGCCGTGAACATCGTGAAGATCGCGCGAGCGACGAAGGCGCTCCCGGCGAACCAGGGGATCCTCACCCACCTCCGTGAGATGGCGGATGTGGTCCGGCCCATGATCAGGGCCTCCCTCGACGCGTTCGTGAAGCGAGACCTCGAACTGGCCCAACGGCTCCCCGAGATGGACGATCCGGTGGATCGGCTCAACCGGAGCATGTACCGGGAGGTGGCCGCCTGCTCCGACGACCAGGACATCCTGGAGTGGGCGATCCGGATGATGATCGTCTCCCGGCAGCTCGAGCGGGTCGGCGACCACGCCGTGGACATCGGCGAACAGGTGGCCTTCTTGCTGACCGGGGAGTTCCAGGAGTTCACCGACGCCTCGCACCCGGAGGTGGGCCCTGGGAGGTGACGGGCACGGCCGGATCCTGGTCGTGGAGGACGAGTCGTCGCTGGCCGACTCGATCCGCTACAACCTCGAGCGGGAGGGGTTTGCGGTCGAGCTCGCCCCCGACGGCCGCCGGGCCCTTGAGCGGTTCCGGGAGTCGAGCCCCGACCTGGTGGTCCTCGACCTGATGCTCCCCGAGGTCACCGGCTTCGACGTGTGCCGGGCGATCCGCATCGAGTCCTCGGTGCCGGTGATCATCGTCACGGCGAAGGACTCCGAGGCCGACAAGGTGGCCGGCCTCGAGCTCGGCGCCGATGACTACGTGACCAAGCCGTTCTCGATGCGCGAGCTGGTGTCGCGAGTGCGGGCCAACCTCCGGCGGGCCCGGGTGGACGGCCCCGAGGTTGGGGACCGTCAGGAGGTGGTGGTCGGGGGGCCGATCGAGCTCGACGTGGCCAGGCACGAGGCCAGGGTCCGCGGCGAGGCGGTCGCGTTCCCGCCCAAGGAGTTCGACCTCCTGGAAACGTTCCTGCGCCGGAAGGGGCGACTGCTGACCCGCGACGTGCTGATCGACCTCGTGTGGGGATCCGACTACTTCGGGGACACCAAGACGCTGGACGTGCACGTCAAGCGGATACGCCGAAAGATCGAGGAGGATCCGCACCGGCCCGTGCACCTGGTCACGGTCCGGGGACTCGGCTACAAGTTCGTCGACTGAGCCGTGGCCTCAGAGCGACCCGACTCCCCGAACGATCCCGCAACCCCTCAGGACCGGTACCTGAACCGGGAGCTGTCGTGGCTCGGGTTCAACGAGCGCGTGCTGGCCCTGGCCGAGGACCCGGAGCGGCCGCTCCTGGAGCGAGTGAAGTTCCTGGCCATCGTGGGCTCGAACCTCGACGAGTTCTTCCAGATCCGCGTGGCCGGCCTGAAGGAGCAGGTCCGGATGGGCGTGGCCGCAGGGTCGACCGACGGCCTCACGCCCCAGGAGCAGCTCGAGGCGATCCGGGCCCGGGTCCGCGAGCACGTGGCCCGGCAGGAGCGGCTGTTCCTCGAGGAGCTCATGCCGGCCCTCCAGCGCGAGGGCATCCGGATCGCCCGGGCCGAGGAGCTGGAGGAAGACGACATCGGCCGCGTTGGCGCGTACTTCCGCGAGCACATCTTCCCGGTGCTCACACCGCTGGCCGTGGACCCGGCCCACCCGTTCCCCTACATCTCGAACCTGTCCCTCAACCTGGCCGTGCTGGTACGCGACTCGCGCACGGGGGTCCGGCGGTTCGCCCGCGTGAAGGTCCCGCCGCTGCTCCCCCGGTTCGTTCTGATCGACGAGGGAGACGTGTTCGTGCCGCTCGAAGAGGTCATCTCGCTCCACCTCGGCGAGCTGTTCCCCGGGATGGAGATCGTGGCCAGCCATCCGTTCCGGGTCACCCGGAACGCCGACATCGAGGTCGAGGAAGAGGAAGCCGCGGACCTGCTCGTGGCCATCGAGGATCAGCTGAGGCAACGGCAGCGCTTCGCCCACATGGTCCGCCTGGAGGTCGATCGGACGATGTCGGGGGAGGTCCGGAACCTGCTGGCGCGGGAGCTCGAGGTCGGGCCCGAGGAGATCTACGAGACCGAGGCGCTCCTCGACCTGTCGGGCCTGTGGATGCTCCACGAGCTGAAGCGCCCCGACCTCCGTGAGCGGACGTGGATCCCCGCGACGCAGCCCCGGCTGACCGGCACCGAGAACGCTCCGCCCGACCTCTTCGACGCGCTGCGCGATGGCGACGTCCTCGTCCACCACCCGTACGACTCCTTCGCCACTTCCGTGGAGGCGTTCATCGCGCAGGCAGCCAAGGATCCGAGAGTCCTGGCGATCAAGCAGACGCTCTACCGAACCTCGGGCCAGGAGAGTCCCATCGTGCTGTCCCTGATCGAGGCGGCCGAGGCCGGCAAGCAGGCCGTGGCCCTGGTCGAGCTGAAGGCCAGGTTCGACGAACAGGCCAACATCCAGTGGGCCCGCGCCCTCGAGGAGGCCGGGGTGCACGTCGTCTATGGCGTGGTCGGCCTGAAGACGCACGCGAAGATCTCGCTGGTGGTCCGCCTGGAGAGCGACGGGATCCGCAGGTACGCTCACGTCGGGACGGGGAACTACAACGCCACCACGGCCACGATCTACGAGGACGTCGGGCTGCTCACCGCCGAGCAGGAGCTCGGCGCGGACCTGACGGACCTGTTCAACTACCTGACGGGATACAGCCGCAAGGGGGGGTACCGCCGTCTCCTGGTGGCGCCCCTGACGATGCGGCGGGCCATACTCGATCTGATCCGACGCGAGGCCGAGCGCCCCGAGGGCCGGATCGTCATGAAGGCGAACAACCTGGTCGACCCGGAGATCATCGACGCGCTCTACGCCGCGTCCCGGGCGGGGACCGAGATCGACCTCATCATCCGCAGCATCTGCTGCCTGCGGCCGGGCGTGCCCGGCCTCTCCGAGGGGATACGGGTGCGGTCGATCGTGGGGCGGTTCCTCGAGCACGCCAGGGTGTTCCGGTTCGGCCCCGGCGACGGGGAGCGCACGTACTTCATCGGCTCGGCCGACCTGATGCCGAGGAACCTCGATCGCCGGGTCGAGGCGTTCACCCCGGTCACCGACCCGGGCCTCCAGGGGCGGCTCGACGAGATCCTCCGGGTGAACCTCGAGGACGACACGCTGGCCTGGACGCTCGGGCCGGACGGCACGTGGAGCCCCCCGTCCGGACAGAAGGGAATCAACACGCACGTCGAGCTGCAGGAGCTCGCCATCAAGCGAGCCCTCGGGAACGAGGTCCCGGTCCGTGCGTGAGCGCGAGCTGAAGCTGGCCGCCCCCGACGGGTTCCGGCTGCCCGACTTCGGCCGCGTCGACGGCGTGGAGGCCGTCGCCGGCGAGGCCCAGCAGTTCAGGACCACGTACTGGGATTCCGAGGACCTCCGTCTGGCGAGATGGGGGTGCTCGCTGCGGCACCGCGGCGGCGAGGGATGGACCGTCAAGCTCCCCGGCGAGCTGGCCGGCGACCTCCTGGTGCGGACCGAGATCCCGTTCCCCGGGCCGGCCTCCCGTCCGCCTCGGGCGGCCCTCCAGCTGCTGACGGCCTTCCTCCGTGGCACGCCGGTCCACCCGATGGCGAAGCTGCGGACGAGTCGCCAACCGGTCGAGCTCCGGTTGCCAGGCGGGGCCGCGGCCACCGTCACCCTCGACGACGTGACGATCCTCGACGGCAGCGGGACCGCCGGACGGTTCCGCGAGGTCGAGGTGGAGCTGCGGGACGGCGCCGGCGACGAGGTGCTCGATGCCGTCCGAGGCCGGCTGGCGGCCTCCGGCGCCGGCGCGGCCGATCCCACCCCAAAGCACGTCCGGGCGCTCGGAGAGCGGGCTCAGGAGCCACCGGAGGTCGAGGTCCCCGAGCCCGGCCCCGGTTCGTCGACCGCCGACGTGATCCGGTGGACCCTGGCCTCGTCGGTCCGCCGGCTGATCCTTCACGACCCCCTCGTCCGCCTCGGCGAGGATCCGGAAGCCGTGCACCAATGCCGGGTCGCCACCCGGCGGCTCCGCTCCGACCTGGCAAGCTTCGGCGCACACCTCGACGCCGGCCGGGCCGAGTCGGTTCGCGGGGAGCTGAAGTGGCTCGCCGGTGCGCTCGGAGCACTGCGCGACGCCGAGGTGCTCCTCGATCTTCTGTCGCGGTCGGCTGGAGGGCTCCTCGAGGCGGACCGTGAGGCCGTGGCTTCGCCGCTCGAGCTGCTCGCTCAGCGGCGAGACAGGGCCAGGGCCCAGCTCGAGGAGCTTGTCCGGCAGAAGCGATACGTGGCGCTCCTCGACGCGGCGGTGCGCACGGCCCTGGACCCTGGTCCCGGCGCGGGGGCGCCGGTGCAGGAAGCCCTCCGGGTCATCCTCGAGGCCTCCTGGGGAAGGCTCGAGCGGGCCGTGGACCGGCTCGAGGATCCACCGTCCGACGAGGCCCTCCACACCGTCCGCATCCGAGCGAAGCGCTGCCGGTACGCGGCCGAGGCGGCCGCGCCGGTCCTCGGCAAGCCCGCGGCCCGCCTGGCGAAGCGGGCCGAGGCGATCCAGGAGGTCCTCGGCGAGCATCAGGACGCCGTGGTGGCGGAGGCGTGGCTGCGCGAGGCGTCGAGAGACGCGCCCGGGCCCGTGGCTTTCGCCGCCGGCCGGCTGGCCGCGACCATCGCCGGTCGGCGCGACCAGGCCAGGCGGCGGTTCCCCGACAAGTGGCGGCGAGCGGTCCGGGCCGCGGAGAAAGTGGCGAGGTGAGCGGGATCGTTCGGGCCGCCGGCGGCGTGGTGGCTCGGACGGCCGATGACGGCCGGCGCGAGGTCCTCCTGGTGCACCGTCCCGCGTACGACGACTGGACCTTTCCGAAGGGCAAGCTGAAGCCCGGGGAGCGCGACGAAGAAGCGGCCCTTCGCGAGGTCCATGAGGAGACGGGGCTCCGCTGCCGGCTCGAACGCGATCTCGGCCACGTCTCGTACCGCGATAGGAGGGGGCGATCCAAGCTCGTCCGGTACTGGATGATGCGGCCGCTCGACGGACGGTTCGCCGCCACGGAGGAGATCGACGAGGTGCGCTGGCTGAGCGCCGAGGCTGCCGGTCGGACGCTGAGCTACCCCCACGACCGCGGCCTCCTCGACCTCCTCGATACGCCCACACCGAACGCCGGGGCGAAGACCGTCAACCTGTACGTCGCCCGGCACGCCAAGGCCGAGGACCGTCAGGCCTGGACCGGTCCCGACGACGCCCGTCCCCTCACTGCCGAGGGGCATCGCCAGGCCGAGGGCCTGGTCGAGGTCCTCGAAGGACGGTCGATCGAGCGCCTCCTGTCGAGCCCGGCCGTTCGCTGCCGGCAGACGGTTGAGCCGCTCGCCCGGGCCCGGGGGCTCCCGCTCGAGCTCGAGGACCGCCTCCGCGAAGGCTCCGCGCGGGAGCAGGTCATGGCGCTCCTGGCCGACGTGGCCGCCCGGCCGACCGTGCTGTGCACGCACGGCGACGTGATCGAGGAGTTGCTGGCCCACCTCGTCGCCGAGGGCGTCGTGGAGAACGGCCCCCTGAAGCTGAAGAAGGGATCGATCTGGGTCCTCCAGGCCGAGCGTCGCGCCCCGATCCGGGCCAGCTACATCCCCCCGCCCTCGTGACCACGCCGACCGTCCTGTTCGTGTGCGTCCACAACGCGGGGCGCTCACAGATGGCGGCCGCGCTGCTGGAGCGGATCGCCGGCAACCGCGTCCGGGTGCTGTCGGCCGGGACACAACCCGTCGACGCTGTCCACCTGGCCTCGCTCGGCGCGTAGGCGGCGTGCCCGAGCTTCCCGACGTCGAGCACGCCCGCGGGGTCCTGACACGACACGCGACCGGGCGGCGGATCGATCGGGTCGTCACCACCGACCCGGGGATCCTGCGCAACGCCGGGG
>CALAEC010000016.1 GCA_937890785.1 uncultured Actinomycetes bacterium | reverse complement strand
CGGTGGCGAGGGCGATCTGCTCGCCCAGCGCGGCGCCGAGGCGCCCCTTGCCGAGGGCCCCGCTCAGGCTGAGCCATCCCTCCAGCGTGGCCGGCGAGACCGCCATCGTTCTGGTCATGTTCGGGAGTGAGCTATGCATCCGAAGTCCCGGCCGATCAGCCTGAGAGGTAGGCTTCGGAGGTTCCCGATCGGAGGAGGCTCGAGGGCCTTGGAACCGGGCGAGGGCTGCTGATGCAGTTCGGGGTCTGCTTCGCTCCCGACCCACCCCCTCGGCAGTGGGTCGACCTGGCCAAGCAGGCCGAGGGGAGCGGATTCGACTACGTGTGGATGTGGGACTCCCACGTGCTCTGGCAGGACGTCTACCCCACGTTCACCCTGATGGCCACCGAGACCGAGCGGATCCGGATGGGACCGCTGGTGACGAATCCGGTCACCAGGGATCCCACCGTGACGGCCAGCGTCCTGGCCACCCTCGACGATCTCTCCGGTGGGCGGATGGTGATGGGCATCGGCCGCGGCGACAGCGCCCGGCGGGTCATCGGCAAGACGCCGGTCAGCGTGGAGCGGATGGAATGGGCCGCCCGCCTGATCCGGGACCTCGTGGCGGGCCGGGAGGTCGACTACGAGGGGACCCCGATCCAGCTCAAGTGGGCCCGGTGGGATCTCCCGGTCTGGATCGCCGCCTACGGCCCCAAGGCGCTGCGGGCCGTCGGCCGGGTCGCCGACGGGCTCGTCATGCAGCTCGCCGACCCGTTCATCATCGAGTGGTCCCTGGGCTACGTCCGACGTGGAGCGGAGGAAGCGGGGCGGGATCCCGACGACATCAAGATCATGAGCGCGGCGCCCACCTTCGTCGGCGACGACCTGGCGGCGGCCCGGGAACAGGTCCGGTGGTTCCCCGCCCTGGTATCGAACCACGTCGTGGACCTGGTCAATCGGTACGCTGGCCACGAGCTGCCGAAGGAGCTCACGGACTACATCGAGACCCGCGACCACTACGACTACAAGGATCACGGGCGCCGCGGGGCTGAACATGCCGAGTTCGTGACCGACGAGATCGTGGATCGGTTCTGCGTCATCGGGACCGTCGACCAGTGCAAGGAGAAGTTGCGCACGCTCCGGGAGCTGGGGGTGGATCAGTTCAACATCTACGCCATGTCCGTCGAGGGCCCCGATGCGATCATCGAGACGTACGGCAAGGAGATTATCCCCGAGTTCGCGTGAACGAGGTGGCGAGAGGAGGAGGGAGATGACCACGGTACGAACGGCCGTGATCCAGGCGCAGGCGAACATGTCGAAGCAGGAGGCCGTCGAGAAGCACATCGACCTGATCGGGAAGGCCGCCGCCGATGGCGCTCAGGTCACCTGCCTGCAGGAGATCTTCCACGGCCCCTACTTCCCGGCGGAGCAGGATGCGAAGTGGTACGCGGAGGCCGAGCCGGAGGACGGACCGACCGTGACGCGGATGCGTGAGGTGGCCCGGGAGCACGGGATGGTGCTGGTGGTGCCCTTCTACGAGGAGGCCCAGACCGGCGTGTACTACAACACGGCAGTGGTGATCGAAGCCGACGGTTCGGTCCTGGGGAAGTACCGCAAGACCCACATCCCGCACGTGGGTCCGTGCTTCTGGGAGAAGTTCTACTTCAAGCCCGGCAACCTCGGCTATCCGGTCTTCGATTCGTCGGTGGGAAAGATCGGACTGATCATCTGCTACGACCGGCACTTCCCGGAGATCGGCCGGGCCCTTGGCCTCAAGGGCGCGGAGATCGTGTTCAACCCGTCGGCCACCGTGGAGTCGCTCTCGAAGCACCTGTGGGAGCTAGAGCAGCCGGCGCACGCCGTGGCCAACGGCTACTGGATCGCCGCCATCAACCGGGTCGGGGTGGAGGAGCCGCTCTCCACCGCGAAGTTCTACGGCTCCTCGTATTTCTGCGACCCTCGCGGTCAGATCGTGGCCCAAGCCTCGGACTCCGAGGACGAGGTGCTGGTGGCCGACCTGGACATCGAGAAGATCCGGGAGGTCCGGAATACCTGGCAGTTCCTCCGTGACCGACGGCCCGAAACGTACGGCGAGCTGACCGAGCTGCTGCCATGACCGAGGATGGGGGCGCCGCTGAGCTCCTGGCCCGGCACAAGGAAGCCCTGCCCTCGTGGCTCCTCCTGTACTACGACGAGCCCATCGAGCTCGCTCGGGGAGAGGGCGTCAGGGTGTGGGACACCGCCGGAAAGGAATACCTGGACTTCTTCGGTGGCATCGTCACCACGATCTCGGGGCACGTTGTCCCCAGGCTCGTCGAGGCGCTGACCGAGCAGGCGAACAAGATCGCCCACACCTCGACGGTCTACCTGATCAAGCCGATGGTGGAGCTGGCGGAACGGATGACCGGTCTCGCTCCGATCGACCCGCCAACGAAGGCCTTCTTCGTCGGCTCCGGGACCGAGGCGGTCGAGGCGGCCCTGCTGTTCGCCACCACATGGCGTCGCTCGAACGAGATCATCGCCCTGCGGCACTCCTACCACGGCCGTTCCTTCGGGGCCGTGGGGATCACCGGGAACAAGGGCTGGTCGGCCACGTCGTTCTCTCCGCTGAACGTGTCCTACGCGCTCACGCCGTACTGCTACCGCTGCCCGCTCGGATTGACGTATCCGGACTGCGGCGTGGCCTGCGCCGAGGACCTCCGGAACGTGATCGAGACCACCACCACGGGAGAGCCGGCGGCGATGATCGCCGAGCCGATCCAGGGCGTGGGAGGCTTCATCACCCCACCGGAGGAGTACTTCCAGATCGTCAAGTCGATCCTCGACGAGTTCGAGATCCCCTTCATCGCCGACGAGGTGCAGACGGGGTTCGGCCGGACCGGGGAGGCGTTCTGGGGGAGTGAGGCCTACGGCGTCCGACCCGATGCCATGGTCTGCGCCAAGGGCCTGGGGAACGGGATGGCCATCGGGGCCGTGGTCGGCCGGGCCGAGATGGTCGATTCGCTTCGAGCGAACTCGATCTCCACGTTCGGCGGCAACCCGCTGGCCTCGACGTACGCGCTGGCGAACCTGGATCACATCGAGGAGAACGACCTCCAGCAGAACGCGTACAAGATGGGGGACTACCTGTACCGGGGGCTGAAGGACCTGGAGGATCATTTCGAAGCCGTGGGGGAGGTCCGGGGGAAGGGCCTCATGCTCGGCGTCGAGCTGGTCGAGGACGGCGAGAGCAAGGATCCGAGCCCAGAGGCAGCCGGCAAGGTCATGGAGATCTGCAAGGAGCGGGGCCTCCTCCTGGGCAAGGGCGGGCTGTACGGGAACGTCCTTCGGATCTCCCCACCGCTCTCCATCACCGAGGATGACGCGGCCAGGGCGGTAGAGACCCTAGAGGTGGCCTTCGGGGAGCTCGGGAAGTGAAGACCCTCATAACCGGCGGGACGGTGGTGACCGCCAGCGAGACGCTCCAGGCGGACGTCCTGGTCGAGGAGGAGAAGGTCGCGGCGATCGCTCTGAACCTCGACGTGCAGGCCGACCGGACCATCGATGCCACCGACCGCTACGTGATCCCCGGGGGCGTGGACGTCCACACCCATTTCGACCTGCCGTTCGGCGGGAGCTTCTGCTCCGACGACTTCGGAACCGGCACCCGGGCCGCGGCGTTCGGGGGGACCACCACCTGCGTGGACTTCGCGCTCCAGGACTACGGGGAGTCGCTCCGCCAGGGGCTGGATCGCTGGTTCGAGAAGGGGCAGAAGGCCCAGACGGACTTCGGCCTCCACATGATCGTGCGCGAGGTGAACGATCAGGTCCTTAAGGAGATGGACCAGCTCGTGGGGGAGGGCATCACCTCGTTCAAGCTGTTCATGGCCTACCCGGGCGTCTTCATGCTGGACGACGCGGCGATCTTCAAGGCCATGCAGCGCGCTGCGGACAGCGGCGCCCTCATCATGATGCACGCCGAGAACGGGGGGCCGATCGACGTCCTGGTCCAGCAGCACCTGGCCGAGGGGAAGACCGACCCCGTCTACCACGGCCTGACCCGGCCGGCGGCCATGGAGGGGGAGGCGGTGCACCGGGTCTTCAAGATGGCCGAGCTGGCCGGCGCCCCCGCCTACATCGTCCACCTTTCTTCGCGAGACGCCCTCGACGCCGTGCAGGAGGCTAGGGACCGCGGGGTGGCCGCGTTCGCCGAGACGTGTCCCCAGTACCTCTACCTCAGCATCGACGATCTGGCCCGTCCCGACTTCGAGGGCGCCAAGTTCGTCTGCTCGCCACCGCTTCGGTCGAAGGAGCACCAGGACGAGCTGTGGAAGGGATTGGCCCAGGGCGACCTCCAGATCGTGGCCACGGACCACGCGCCCTTCAACTTCAAGGGACAGAAGGACATGGGAAAGGACAGCTTCGCCGACATCCCGAACGGGCTGCCCAGCGTGGAGGACCGGGTCACCCTGATCTTCCAGCGGGTCCGGTCCGGCCAGCTCAGCCCGAGTCGGTGGGTGGAGCTCGTCGCCACCAACCCGGCCAAGATGTTCGGCCTGTACCCCCGTAAGGGAACCATCGCCCCGGGCTTCGACGCCGATATCGTGATCTTCGATCCGAACCGCGAGCGGGTCATCTCAGCGGAGGACCACCATATGAACGTCGACTATTCGTGCTACGAAGGGATGACTGTGTGGGGAGTCCCGGAAACCGTCATGCAGCGGGGGAACGTCCTCGTGGAGAACGATCAGTGGTTCGGCACGGAAGGAGGAGGGACCTTCGTTCCCCGGAGCCGGTTCCAGGAGCCATAGATGAGGAGCGATCGCATGAGCGCCACGAAGGTCAACAGCTTCATCGGTGGGACGTTCCGCGAGTCCACGGCGGAGGACGTTTTCGTCGACCCGGTGTTCGACCCGGCCACGGGCGAGACCATCGCCCTCCTGCCCTATTCGACGAAAGAGGAGATCGACGAGGCCGTTCGAGCGGCCCGCTCGGCCTTCCCGGACTGGTCGAACGTCCCGGTTCCCGACCGGGCCCAGGTGATGTTCCGGTTCAAGAACCTCCTGGAAGAGCACTTCGAGGAGCTGTCGCTGCTGGTGGTCCGGGAGAACGGGAAGACGCTCCCCGAAGCGAGGGGGGAGGTGCGGCGGGCCATCGAGGTCGTCGACCTGGCCTGCGGGGCGCCCACCCTGCTGATGGGGACGAATCTCGATCAGATCGCCGACGGGATCGACGAGGAGCTGGTCCGCTTCCCCGTCGGAGTGTGCGCCGGGATCACACCGTTCAACTTCCCGAACATGGTGCCACTGTGGATGATCCCGGTGGCCCTGGTGGCCGGGAACACATTCGTGCACAAGCCCTCCCAGCGGACGCCGCTGTCGGCCGTCCGGATCGGGGAGCTCCTGGCCGAGGCCGGGCTGCCCGATGGCGTCTTCAACGTCGTCCACGGAGCCAAGGAGGCGGTGGACGTCCTCCTGGCCCATCCCGAGGTCGATGCGATCTCCGTGGTCGGCTCGGTCGGGGTGGCCTCGTACATCTACGCCACGGCCGCGGCCAACGGGAAGCGCGTCCAGGCTTTGGGCGGCGCCAAGAATCACCTCATCGTGATGGATGACGCGGACCTCGAGAGGAGCGTCACGGCGCTGATCTCCTCCGCGTTCGGGAACGCCGGCCAGCGGTGCCTCGCGGGGAGCGTGGCCGTAGGGGTCGGTTCCGTCGGTGAGGAGCTCGTCCGCGAGCTCACCGATCAGGCGTCGAGGCTCCGGCTGGGGCCCGGGGCGGAGCCCGAGACGGACATGGGCCCGGTGATCCGCGACGAGCGGAGGAAGGAGCTGATCGGGTACATCGAGGAAGGCCAGGAGGGAGAGGCCACCCTGGCGCTGGACGGCCGCGGCCTCGGGCCCTCCCAGGGCTTTTTCCTGGGGCCGACGATCTTCGACGGGGTGACGCCGGACATGCGCCTGTGGAAGGAGGAGCTGTTCGGCCCGGTGCTCTCGGTGCTTCGTGCCACCGACATCGACGAGGCACTGGGGATGCTGAATGCCAGCGCGTACGGGAACGCGGCCTCGATCTTCACCTCGTCCGGGCACAACGCCCGAGAGTTCAAGCGGCGGGCCGAGGCCGGGATGCTCGGGGTGAACGTCGGTGTGGCCGCACCCATGGCGTTTTTCCCCTTCACCGGGTGGAAGAGCTCGTTCTTCGGCGATCTGCACGCCACCGGCCTTGACGGTTTCCGCTTCTACACGAAGCAGAAGGTCGTGACGTCCCGGTGGTGGCTGGCCCCGACGCTCGACCACAGCCAGCCGGAGGGCCGAGGCCACTGAGTCGGCCCAGCCCAGCGCGGTGGCTGGCCACGCTCCGCGCTAATGTGAACACTCTCCAGCGCCAGCAGGGGTTTGACGCTTCCGTCGAACACCAGCACAAGGGACGGTTTCCGGAACCGGCGTTCCAGGGGCGCCGAGGGGGCCATGAGCGTTCGACTGGTCATCGCTGAGGATACCGAGCACCTTCGGAGGATGCTCGTCGACATCCTCGGCCTGCACGGGTTCGACGTTGTGGCGGAGGCCCGGACCGGGGACCAGGCCCTGCGGAGGGCAGACGAGAACGCCCCCGACGTCGTTGTGGTAGGCCACAGCCCCCAGGGGCTCGATGGGATCGAGGCCACGCGGCGGATCCGGGGCCATGGCCTGAACCCACAGGTGATCCTGTACGCGGCTTCCGTCGACGGGGAGATCGAGGGCCGGGCCAAGGATGCCGGTGCCGCCTCGTGCGTCGCCCGAACGGCTGGGGTCGAGGCCCTCGCCCGGGAGATCACCGCCGATCACCCTTTCATGGAGCGCTAAGCTCTAGCCCCTGCAACGACTTTGGGCTGCCGTGCCAGGCAGTCCGCAGAGACATCTCCGTCCGCCGACTACGGCACCCCACCGGCCGCCTTTCAGCATGGGGGCGTTTCATTCCCTCGCCGTAGGAGGGGACGATCGCTGCATCGAGGGGGCACGGACGACCTGGGGAGCGGCGAGGGAGCACTAGGCTCCGGAGCTGGCCGGCCGTCCGTTTGCATTAGTCGACCTCCGTTCTCCGGGGGATTCGCTGCCCCGGCCGGGGGCGCACGATTCGGAGTGGACGCCAATGACCCACGAGCACACGAACAGTCGGGATGCCCTGAGGCCATTCCTGACCGTGCTCGACGGAACCCCAGTTCCTCTTGCCGAGCTGGTGGCGGGGGGGCGAAGGATGGCCGAGGTTCTGGTCGCTCACGGCAGGCCCGTCACGCTGTGCGCCGACGACCACTGGGCAGGTGTGTGGGACCTGGAGCGCCTCACGGATGAGGAGGCCGCCTCCTGGGGGCTCTGGGTCGCCATGAAGGCGAGACCCTTTACCCGGCCGAGGCGAGAGCAGGACAGGAGCACCTGAGTGA
The DNA here is from genome assembly GCA_937890785.1 of uncultured Actinomycetes bacterium. Classification (GTDB taxonomy): domain Bacteria; phylum Actinomycetota; class UBA4738; order UBA4738; family CALAEC01; genus CALAEC01. Next base: position 914 of record CALAEC010000016.1, on the reverse strand, counting down.
AGTCCAGGACGTGTCCGGTCTGCGGCGGCGAGCGGGTCATCATTATCCTCCGGGACGGCAGGAAGGGGCTCTGCTACGACTGCGGATCTCGGTGGGAGGAGTCGATCCTGGGCGAAACAACGGTCGTGTCCGTTCCAGGGAACTCTATCCGAGACACAGGCGCACCAGCCGGGTAGCGAGCCCCCGAACAGAACCTGCAGGCTGGGGTTGGCTACTCATCGGAGTTGGCAGGGGCCGGACCCTGGAGGAGAGGAGCATCATCCCCAGGGGCGGCGGTTGGTCTTGCCCGGCCAACGCCCTACCGGCCCCTACTGGGACGTTTCGGTACCGGCCAGAGCATTCCTGCCTGATGCGATCGTCAGGGTGAGTCCTTGTCACTCTTTCGGAGGGGCAGACATTGCTCCCCACGGATCCTGGTCCGGATCCCGCTGCGCGAGGCGAGGCTGGACTGGGCCCCCGTCCCGGTGGCGCTAGGCTCCTTCTAGGCGCGTCGTCGTCGCAGAGAGGCAACGCTCAAGTGGCCACCGAGATCTCGACGCTCACCGACCGACTGCTCTCTCGGGTCGCCAACGAGGAGCCGCTCCCTCTGGAGGAGGAGCTGCGCCTGGGCCGACTGGTGGCCAAGGGCCGGGAGGCCGCCGCACGGTTCCATGCCCGAGCGAGATCCGGCCGGAAGCTGGCGAAGAAGCTAGGCAAAGCCGGTCGAGACTCGTCTGAGCCCAGCAGCTCCCAGGGGTCGGAAAACCGGAGAGCCTCCCTAAGGAGTACTACTTGGCGCTCCTTCAGAGCCATCTATGGCAAGACAGTCGGATACCTCGTCTCATCTTAGGTACGCGCCCGTGGCTCGAACGCCCATGCTGTGGACGACGGGGCCGAATGGCGGGTTCTCGACCGCCGAGCCCTGGTTACCCCTG
>CALAEC010000015.1 GCA_937890785.1 uncultured Actinomycetes bacterium | reverse complement strand
CGTCCGCGCGGCTCGCATCGCTTGCGGCGAGGCGAGGGTGGCCCGGCTCGCCGCTCGGCTACGTGGCCGCCTGGCTGGCCGCCGCACTCGGAGGCGCCGGGCTCGGCGGCAGCCTGGTGGGACCGGTTGGGGTCGTGCTCGGTGTGATCGCTGCTCCCCTCGGCGTCGAGGGTTGGCTGAACCGTCACCGCCAGGCTCGAGCGGCCGCGGCCGAGCTCCAGCTGCGCGACTTCGCCGTGGCCCTGGCCGCGGCCGTGCGGGCGGGACTCTCGATCCGACTGGGCCTGGCCGAGGCAGCCCGGGACCTCGAGGAGCCGCTCGGACCGGTGATCGCGGCGATCCTCCGCGACCTGGAGTCGGGCCGGCCGATCGACGACGCGCTGGGCCGGATCGTTTCGGACCTCGACCTTCCCGATGCGCGGCTGCTGGTGACGGCGCTGGCCGTGCATCGCAGGACCGGTGGACAGCTTCCCGACCTGCTCGACGAGCTCGCCGAGGTCGTGGGCCAGCGGGTTGAGGCCCGCCGCGGCGCTCGCGCGCTCATGGCCCAGGGACGCGCGTCCGGGGCCGTCCTCGCCGTTCTCCCCGTCGCCTTCGTCGCCCTCCTCTCGGGGACCGGTGGGGACGGCCTCGGCGCGTTCTATCGCACGCCGCTCGGGGCTGGTCTCCTCGTCATCGGAGTGCTGCTCGATGGCGTTGGCTTCCTGTGGATCCGGCGGATCGTTGCGCGCGTGGAGCGGTCGCGGTGAACTGGCTCGTTGCGGGGACCGCCATCGGGGCGGTGTGCTGCTTCGTCATGGCGATGTGGAAGCGGCATGACCCGGTGCTCCGGAATCGTCTTGTGACCGCGTCGCCCCCGTCTCGATCGCCGCTCGTGGCGGTCGGACGGCTGATCCGGAGTCGTCGGCTACGAGCCTTGATGGTGGCGAGGATCGAGTCGGCCGGGGGCACACCGGGGGCTCTCGAACGCGTGCTCGGCCAGAAGATCTGCGGGTCACTGGCCGGTGCGGCCGCATGGTTGCTCGCAACGGGGATCCAAACGGGAGTCAGCGCGATCCTGTTCGGTGTCGCCCTGATCGGCTGCGGCTTCATCTTCCCGGATCTTCGTCTTGCCAGACGGGCCCGCTCGCTCCGCGAGCGAGCCGCGGCATCCGTTGCCGACCTGTTGGACGTGGTGGCGGTGTCGGTCAGCGCCGGGCTCACACCGCGGCTGGCGCTGGAGCGGGCGCCCGGCGCGCTCGGGGGACCGCTCGGGGCCGAAGTGGCCAAAGCTCGACAGGCCGTCGCCCTCGGCACCCCATGGAGGGCGGTGGTCCGCCGGGTGGCTGATCGGACCGGTCTTCCCGAGCTGCGCCGACTGGCGGCGACGCTGGAGCGGAGCGAACGCCTCGGCACCCCGGTAGCTGGACGCCTCCGCGACCTGGCGCGAGAGGTCCGTGCCGAGCGCGCTGTCCGGCGCGAGGAGCGGGCCCGTCGGGCCCCGGTGGCCATGCTCTTCCCGCTGGTGTTCCTGATCCTCCCCGCGTTCGTCGTCGCCGCGGTGGTGCCGGCACTGCTGGTCGCCACGAGCGGCCTGCAGTGAAGGAGGTGTCATGCGGATCGCGGCGTTCGTGCAATCAAGACTCCGCTCGGAGCGCGGCCAGACCACCGCTGAGTACGCGTTGGTGATCCTGGCGGCCGCGGCCATCGCGCTCGTGCTCCTGGCGTGGGCCCGGTCCTCGGGGAAGCTGCCGGCGTTCTTCGACTCGATCATCGATCGGATCGTCGGCGACTCGCAGTAAGCCGTGCGCGAGGCTCGGGGGAGTGCCGCGGTCGAGCTCGCGCTGGTCTTGCCGCTGGCGCTGATGATCGCCCTGGCCCTGGTTCAGGTCGGTTTGATCGGCCGGGACGCGCTGGTCGTGCTGGGCGCGGCCCGCGAGGGCGTCCGGGAGGCAGCAGTGTCGCTCGATGAGGCTCGGATCAGGGAGGCGGCGCTGCGTGGGGGCGGTGGCCTGGCCCCGAAGCGGACGGAGGTGACGGTCGAACGCAGCGGCCAGGTCGGCGACCCGGTGACGGTTCGGGTCGCGTATCGGGCTCCGCTCATCGTGCCGTTCGTGGAGTGGCTGTTCCCGGCTGAGGTCAACGTCGTAACGGAGGCGACGATGCGGCAGGAGACCATCGGAGCGAGCCCGTGAGCGAGCGAGGGAGCGCATCGATCGTCGTGGCGGGCGCCGTGGCCCTCGCCGCGATGGTTGCGGCACTCTCAGGTGATCTGTCCCGCGTGGTCTCGGCCAGGGCTCGGGCTCAGACCGCGGCCGATGCTGCAGCGCTGGGCGCCGCGCAGGAGCTGGTGATTCCCGCGGGCCGTGCCCCGGATGACGTGGCCCGCGACTTCGCCGAGCGAAACGGGGCTCGGCTCGTGGCGTGCCGGTGCGAACCTGGCACGACGGAGGCCGTGGCCACGGTGGAGATCGAGGTGGACCTCCCCCTCCTCGGTCAGAGCCGCATCATTCATGCCGCGGCCCGCGCGGTCATCGCCGCCTTGCCCGGGATCGAGGGCCTCCAGCCCTTCTTCGTCGCGCGGCTGATGTGTCTGTTCGAAGCCGTCGACGGCCTCTGGATCGTATCGGGGTTCCGCACCTCCGCAGAGCAGGCAGAGCTACACGAGGCGAATCCGGATCTGGCGGCTCCTCCCGGCTCGTCGAACCACGAGCTGGGTCTGGCCGCGGACCTCGGCTACCCGACTGACGCGGCCGAAGGAGCAGCGCACGCGCACGCCGCCGGATGCGGCCTTGAGTTTCCCATCTCGTATGAACCGTGGCACGTGGAGCCGATCGGCGTGTAAGCGTGTCGGGTGGCACGCACCGAGGGTGACGCTGATCACCGGGCGTGGGCGCGGCCCTCGATAGACTGGCGCCTTCCCATGGCCGTCGTCCTCGGTCTGCTCGCCGCGATCTCGTACGGGTCGGCCGACTTCCTCGGCGGGCTGGCCACGAAGCGGAATCCGGCCATCCGCGCCGCCCTGATCTCGCAGTTGATCGGGTTTGGCGCGTACCTGATCGCCCTGCCACTTCTCCCCGAGGGCCGGTTCACCGCCGAGGCGTGGCTGTGGGGTGGGCTGGCCGGCATCACCGGCGGTCTCGGCCTGGCCTTCCTGTACCGCGGCCTGGCCCACGGCCGGATGAGCGTGGTGGCTCCCCTGACGGCGGTGATCGCCGCGATTCTGCCCGTCGGGTTCGGCCTGCTGACCGGCGAGCGGCCCTCGGCCCTCCAGCTCGTCGGTATCGCCCTGGCCATCCCGGCGAT
>CALAEC010000014.1 GCA_937890785.1 uncultured Actinomycetes bacterium | reverse complement strand
GAAGGCGCGGGACCGGCCGATGTCGGCGACGACAAGACCGATGAGGTCAAGGCTCGGCATCGGGCAATAGTCGCATACGTGTCGGTGACGAGGGCTGGCCCCCGCTTTTCGTCCTACCCCTCCACTACCGTGGACCGAGCCGCCCCCCAGCGCCGGGTTGGGAAGTAACGAATGCTTGCAAAGACCCTCTCGGTGGCAGTCGTCGGAGCCGATGCGCGCCTCGTTGACGTCGAGGTGGACGTCAATACCGGCGTTCCCAAGTTCTCGATCGTCGGACTCCCGGCGAAATCGGTTCGGGAGGCCGACGTCCGGATTCGTTCGGCCATCGAATCCTCGGGCGAGGCGTGGCCAAAGGCGCGCATCGTCGCCAATCTCGCTCCCGGTTCTCTCAAGAAGGACGGCGCGCATTTCGACCTCGCGCTTGCGCTCGGAGTGATTGGCGCGCGGGGAAGGCCGCTGGTGGACGACCGACAGTGGAACCAGCGGAACCTAACGGCGTCGCGCTACCCGCAACATAGCCATGAGGCGGTCGCGGGTCAGCGCGTCGATCCTTGCGACGTCGGCCGGTGTGAGCCGACCAACGAGACGGATCACGGTCTGGAACTGATCGAGAGCAGCCCGGCACCCGTCGCATACCTCGAGGTGCCGTTCGATGCGCTCTCGCTGGCCTTCGTCCAGCTTGCCGTCGAGGTACTCGGTCACCTTGTTGACCAAGTCGATGCAGGCAAGATCGTCGGGACTCGACCCCCTAGGGTCCGCCATCGTTCCCTCTTCCTTCGAAGTGGCGCTCCAGACGAGCGCGAACCAGGCTTCGGGCCTGATGGAGCATAGCCAACTCCTCCTCGGGACCGAGGCTCAAGGCCTCGCGTACCTCATCCGGCGTCCGGCCTTCGACGTCGCGCAGGAGGATCACCTGTCTCAGATCTTCCGGCATCTCCACGAGGGCCAAGCGGGCCTGCTCCAGCGCGTCAGGGCCATCGACCCCAACGCCGAGGGCCTCCCAGGCCACGGGTGGCGTCTCCCAGTGACCCGGCCATTCGGGATGATCCGGCGGAAGGAAGCGATCGGGAGGGAAGGCCGGTTCCTCCTCGGCCGAGGGCGTGGGAACGTGCCGCAACAGGGTCAGCACGAAGACGGCCAGGGCGATCGCGCCGATCATGCTGATCACCGCGGTGACGTGCAAGCCCTGGGTGAACGCGCCGCGGGCCACCTCGATCAGGGCGGCCCCCACGCCCCCCGGAAGGTCGCGAGCGACCGTGAGGGCCTCCGCCAGAGTGTCCCGGGCGGCCTCGGCGGCGGCGATGGGGATGCCGGCCGGCACCGCCCCGGCCAGGACGCCACGGTAGATGGCCACCCCGATGCTGCCGAACACGGCGATTCCCATCGCGCCTCCGAGCTCGGCGGAGGTCTCCGAGATGCCCGCCGCGGCTCCCGCTCGCTCCGGCGGGGCGGAGCCGATGATCAGGTCGTTCGTCAGCGTGAACAGGGGAGAGGTGCCCAGGGAGAACAGCACCGACCCCAGGACGATCTCCCCGAACCCCGACCCGCCATCCACTTGCGTGAACACCGCGAACCCCGCCGCGGCCATGGCCAGGCCGCCCGCCATCAAGGGAGCGGGACGGATCCGGCGGGCGATGATCGGGGTGACGTTGGAGCCGACCACGAAGGCCAGGGCCCACGGCAGCGTCCACAGTCCCGCCTCCAGCGGGGAGAGGTCCAGCACCAGCTGCAGGTACTGGGGGAGGAACAGGAAGCCGCCGAACACCAGCAGGATGCCGATCCCGTAGGTGGCCAGCGAGGCGCTGAACGCCCGGGTCCGGAACAGCCCCAGGTCGATGAACGGATCGGCCAGCCTCCGCTGTCTCCACACGAACGCCCGCCCGATGGCCAGCCCGGCCACGATGCTCAGGGCGGGCAGCCACGCCAGGCCGTCCTGGGCGATCTGCTTGAGGCCGAAGATCACGGCCAGCACGGCCCCCAGAGATAGGGCGGCGCTGGCGACGTCGGGGCGGCCCGCCGCGGGGTCGCGGTATTCCGGCAGGAACCTCGGCCCGAGGACCAGCAGGAACGCCATCACCGGCACTGCGAGCAGGAACACCGCGCCCCACCAGAAGAACTCCAGGACCACCCCGCCCGCCAGTGGGCCGATGGCCCCGCCGACGGAGAAGCTGGTGATCCAGATGCCGATGGCCTGGGTGCGCTGCCGGGGGTCGAGGAACATGTTCCGGATCAGGGAAAGGGTTGAGGGCGCCAGCGTGGCCCCGGCAACGCCCAGTACCGCCCTGGTGGCGATGAGCATCCCGGCGCTGGTCGAGAACGCGGCCAGCACGGACGCCACCCCGAAGGCGGCGGCCCCGATCATGAGCAGGCGACGCCGGCCGATCCGGTCGCCCAGGGTCCCCATGGTGATCAGGGACCCGGCCACCACGAACCCGTAGATGTCGATGATCCACAGCAGCTCGGCGCTGCTGGGGCGGAGGTCCGCGCTGATGGCCGGGATGGCGAGGTGCAGGACCGTGAGGTCCATGACGTACAGCACGCACGCCAGGGCGATCACGGCAAGGCCGATCCACTCCTTGCGTCCCGCCCTCGGAGGGGGCGAGGTCTCGGTCTCTCGCTGCATCGGCTTCCTCCGGCTCTCCGCCGTCACACGGTTTGGACCGCCGACGGCCCCGGAACTCATCGGCGTACAACGCCGGGCCCGGGGCAGGCCTTCCCGGGCGCAGGCCTAGAGGGGCCGCTGGGCTATCCGGTCGGCCTCTTCTTTGCTGGTCAAGAACCTTCGTACGCCTTCTGCAATTCGGCAAGATCGAATTTCTTCATCGGAAGAAAGGCCTGGGTCACGCGCGCGATTTGTTCTTTGGTTCCGTTAGCCATCATCTCGTTCATGGCGACCGGGACGATCTGCCATGAGACACCGAACTTGTCCTTGAGCCAGCCGCACTGCTCGGACTCGGGGACCGCACTCAGGGCCTCCCAGTAGCGGTCGATCTCGGCCTGGTCTTCGCAATACACCATGATCGAGATGGCTTCGTTGAAGCCAAAGTTGTGTTCCCGGGCGCTGTCCATGGCCGCGAACTGATAACCATTGATCGTGAGACCGGCGTGCCTGACCGTACCTTCCTTGTCCGGTTCCTCACCCTTGCCGTACCGGTCGATGTCGCCGACCTTCGAGTTGGGAAAGACCGAAGCGTAGAAGTTGATCGCCTCCTCGGCCCGGCCGGCGACGTCGCCCACATACATGAGTGTGGGGGTGATGCGCTGGGTCAATTCGCGATCGCCGGCGTGCATGATCTGCCACGACAGGCCGTACTTGTCGGTGGTCCATCCGTAACGTTCGCTGAACGGATAGGAATCGAGAGGCATGAGGGCGTTGCCGCCCTCGGAGAGCCTGGCCCAAAGTTCATCGACCTCCTCGTTAGACCTGCAGGAGACCAAGAACGAAATCGAGGGTGTGAAGCGAAAGAGCGGGCCGGCGCTGATCGCCTGAAACGGCTGCCCGCAGAGCTCGAACGACACGATGTCGGTGTCGCCGGATGGGGTGTCGTACAGCGTGTTTACGTGGTGGATCTTGGAGTCGGGAAGGACCGAAACGTAGAGCTCGGCGGCGTCGATGGCTTCCTTGTCGTACCAGAGGTGGGGGGTGATTTTCCGCATGATTGCCTCCCTTCCGGAGTGCCTTCGTCCGATACTAGACGGGTCTGGCGGACAAAATTCATCGCGGCGCTAATGCTTGTGGGCGCCCAGAAGATGCTTTCCTGTTCACTGCTATCGAAGGGTTGTTCGTCTCTACCGGGTTGGCCCCAAACTTGGCCCCATCAGTATCCATCTCGTTCCGGGCCGTTCGTCGTCGCCGGAGGCGTTGACACCGCGCTACACGTAGTCAAGTCGAGTACGCTGGCCTCCGTCTCTTGACCGAGAAAGTGAATCGCCCATGAACAAGCCGCGCATCTTCCTTGGGTCGTCGGGCAAGCAGGCCAAACTG
>CALAEC010000013.1 GCA_937890785.1 uncultured Actinomycetes bacterium | reverse complement strand
AGCGCCGCCAGGCGATGACTGGGATCGTCGAACAGGCGATGAGCACGACCCCGACCACGTCCATCTCCTTCGAGCTCGAGAGGGACGGCCCGATGCCGCCGTGTCGCAGCACGGCCACCGTCCCGCCAAACGTGGCGACGGCGATGACGGCGTCGAGGAGCGCGCCGGAAAGCCGCCGGGTCGTTAAGAGCCTCTGAGCCGTGGCAGTCGACGACATGATGCTCCAAGGGTACCCCCGCCCGGGTCGCCGGGAATCCCCCCATCGGGTGACTCCCCTCCACTGGAGGGGGACGGAGAAGTTCCTCTCAGAGGGTGTTTCTCTCTGGCCGCGCGCCCCATAGCGTGGGCGGCCATGGATCAAGGGAGGAACCGATGCTGACCGCAGAGGCCCGCGTAGAAACCGAGCGCTCCAGCCGTTATCTGGTCCAGCTGTGCAAGCACGTGAGTGAGATCGGGCGCGCCAACCCGGAGATGCAGGCGCGCGTCGAATGGTCCGAGGACCGAGGGCTTATCGAGTTCGACTGGGGCCGCTGCACCTTAGGTGCGCTTCCAGACGGCCTGATTCTGCGCGCGGAGGCAACCGACGAGGAACATCTACGGCAGATCGAGCAACGCCTCGCCGGACTCCTCGAGCGGATCGGCAGACACGATCACCTGAGGGTGGCCTGGACGGCGCCCCAGGGTGATCAGGAGCAGCCTCACGAGGCAGCGGACAGGCACCACGGAGGGAGGAAGGCACATGGCTGATCCGTCCCACGACCCGTACGCGAAGCCCGACAAGGGACGCCGGTGGGTGAGGGCCCTGGTGATAACCGTTCTCGTGGTGGCTGTGCTGGTGGTGATCTTGCTGGTCGCCGGGGGTGGTGGCCACGGACCCTCTCGCCACTTCTGATGGCCGAAGGAGGAGAAGACGCCCATGACTGACCCGTCCCGCGATCCGTACGCAACAGCCGGGGCGACGCCCCGCTGGGTCAAGGTGCTGGTGATCGTGGCCCTGGTCGTGGGGCTGATCGTGATCGTCCTGATGGTCGCCGGCGGAGGCGAGCACGGCCCCCGTCGCCACCTCCCTGGAGGCGACGCACCCGGGGGCCACGTCCCACCTTCCGCTTCCCCCTCGCCGCCCCCGGGCCACACGCCGCCGTTCCCGCACCCATGACCACGACTCCGGAGGTGTCACGCATGGAACCTGTGATAGAGGTCATCGACGCCGTGAAGGCGTATCCGTTGGGGACCGGTGAAGTCGTCGCCGTTGATCATCTCGACCTCGACATCGCCCGGGGAGAGTTCGTGGCGGTCGTCGGACGGTCGGGCAGCGGGAAGACGACGCTGCTGAACCTCCTTGCGGGGATCGACCGGCCCACCTCGGGGACCGTCCGGGTGGCCGGTTCCGACCTCGCGGCGTTGTCGGAGTCGGGGCTGGCCGCGTGGCGTGGAGATAACGTCGGGCTGGTATTCCAGTTCTTCCAGCTGTTGCCCACGCTCACCGTGGCGGAGAACGTGATGCTGCCCATGGACTTCGCCAGGAAGATCCCGGTTGGCGAGCGGCGCGACCGGGCCCAGCACCTTCTGGACCGGGTCGGCATCGGTGATCAGGCCGACAAGCTGCCCTCCACGCTGTCGGGCGGCCAGCAGCAGCGCGCGGCGATCGCCCGGGCGATGGCGAACGATCCTCCCATCCTCCTGGCGGACGAGCCGACCGGCAACCTGGACTCCACCACTGCCGACGCGGTCCTGGCTCTCTTCGCGGACCTAAACGCCGACGGGCAGACCATCGTCGTGGTCACCCACGAGACGGATATCAGGTCGGTCGCCCGTCGAGAGGTGACCCTGCGGGACGGGCGCGTCGTCGACGACGAGCGGACGGAGGTGCCGGCGTGACCAGCCTGCTGAGGGTCAAGCTTCGCCGAGACCTGTGGGCGGCCCGGTCCCGGTTCCTGCTGATGGTGGTGGCCATCTCGATCAGCCTCACGGTGTTCGGTGGGGTGCTCGCTGCCTGGGCCACGATGAGCAGAGAGACCGAGGCCGCGTACCTGAGCACCGAGCCGGCCTCGGCGACGATCCTGCTCGATGAGGGCGTCGACGCCGAGCAGATGGCGGCGATCGCGACCGAGGCGAAGCGGCGGCCGGGAGTGATCGAGGCGACCGCACGCACCCAGTTCACCAGCGATATCGAGGTCAACGGACGGTTGCGGCTGATCCCCGTGCAGGTGTTCGCGGCGGCAGCGGCCGACCCGCTCCGGATGGCGAGGTTCTTCCCGGAGCGGGGCATCTGGCCGCCGTCACCCGACGAGATCTTCATCGGTCGCGACTCTCTTGGCTTGCTGGGGGTGGCGGTCGGCGACACGGTGACGGTCGAGACACCGAGCGGCGAAAGCCTGCGGCTGCGGGTGGCGGATACCGTGTACGACCCCAGCCTGGCGCCCTCCGGGCAGGAGCAGACCGGGCGGGCATATGTGTCCACGGCGTCCCTGGCCCCATCCGGGGGACAGGCCCTCCTCGACCAGCTCAAGATCCAGGTAGCCGACCCGGGGGAGACAGCGTCCAGCCGAGACCGTGGTGCCGTCGTGGCCGTGGCCGGCGACGTCGGCGAGTGGCTGCAGGAGGAATACGGTTTGACGGTCCGGGAGGTCCAGGTTCCCCAGCCATACGCGCACCCACACCAGGGGCAGGCGGACGCCCTGCTCCTCTCGCTGGTCGCCGGTGGGGCGGCCGCTCTCCTGCTCGGCTCCATCCTGGTGGCCACCATGCTCAACAACCTGTTCACCCAGCAGATCCCCCAGATCGGGATCATGAAGGCCATCGGTGCCCGAGCCGGCCGCATCGGGCGCCTGTATCTGGCGATGACCGTGTTGGTCGCCGGGACGGCCACGCTGCTCGCGCTGTGGCCCGCAACCTGGATCGGGCGCGGCCTGGCCGGCCAGGCCTTCGGGTTCCTCGGGATCGAGCCGGCCGGTCTGGCGCCGGAATGGTGGACCTACGTGGTGATCGTCGCGGTCGGCTTGGGGGTGCCGGCGCTGATGGCCCTGGTCCCGCTGGTGAAGGCGAGCCGCACCACCGTACGGGCGGCGATCGACCACCACGGTGCGGGGTCGAAGCCCAGCGCTGCGAGCGGCGTCCTGGCCAGGTTGAGCCGCATCCGCCGCCTCGACCGCGGCCTGTTGCTGGCCCTTCGCAACACCGTCCGCCGACCGGCCCGGTTCCTGCTCTCCGTGGGCCTGCTGGCCAGCGCGGGCACGGTGTTCGTGGCCGGTATGTCCCTGAGCTCCGGCACCGAGGCGATCGCGGAGGAGCAGAAGGAGCAGCGCACCTGGGACGTCGACGTGCAGCTGACCTCCCCGGTCTCGATGGATCGGGTCGATGCCGTGGTGGAGGGGGTGCCGGACGTCAGCAGGGTCGAAGGCTTCAACGTTGCCCAGGCCGGCCTGGCCGGGCCGAGACAGATCCCGGTCACTCGCACCTACCCCGACCAGGGACACGGCCGCGTCTCGGTCATCGCGGTCCCGTCGGGGTCCACGATGTTCAGGACCCCGGAACTGCTGGAAGGCCGGTGGCTGAACGAAGGTGAGAAGGGCGCGATCGTGCTCAACCAGATCACCCGCAACAACACCCTCCCCGACGCGAGCCCCGGGGACCCCGTGCAGCTCGTGGTCGGTGGGACACGGGCCACCGTGCGCGTGGTCGGGATCGTCCAGGAGAGGGGAGGAGGCGCCGCCGCGTACGCCACGGCCGAGGGGTTCGCCGCGGCGATCGACCAGCCCCAGCGGGTGAACCAGCTGCGCGTCGCCACCCAGCGGCACGACGAAGGGACCCGCCAGGCGGTGGCCGACGACGTCGAGGCGGCCCTCACCGACGCCGGGATCCAAGTGCAGTCCGCGGCATCGGTCAGCCGCAGCGAGGCCATCACCGCGGGTCACCTCGGTCCCATCGTCACCATCGTCCTGGCCATCGCCGTGGCCATGGGGGTGATCGGAGGTATCGGCCTGGCGTCGACGATGAGCGCCAACATCCTCGATCGGACCCGGGAGTTTGGGGTCATGCACGCCATCGGCGCACGCCCCAAGGCCGTGCGTCGCATCGTGGTCGCCGAAGGGATCTTCCTCGCCATCACCAGCTTGCTGGTGGCGGTCATCCCGGCGCTCGGGCTCACCGCCATCCTGGGCGCCGGACTGGGCAACCTGTTCATGGACGCGCCGCTGCCGTTCCGGGTCTCCATGCTCGCCGTCGGCATCTGGCTGGTGCTCGCCGTCCTCGGCGGGGCGCTCGCCAC
>CALAEC010000012.1 GCA_937890785.1 uncultured Actinomycetes bacterium | reverse complement strand
CCGGGCCGAACGTGCCGTTCCGACCGCCGTGGTGAGGTACCTGGAAGACTCGAATTGAGGCTGGCAACCTTGCGGCGATCGTCGCCCAGTTCTCAGCCTCGGCGTCCCCGGGGGGAGCCCGGCTCGACCTATACTCGCCACAAGGATCGGTGAGGAGCGCCATGGCGAGGATGCGGTGGTGGAGACTCGAGTGGGAGCGGAAGGCCCGCACGCACGAGCCCCTCGCGGACCCGCACCTATCCGTATCGACGGAGCGCGAGCGGCAGAAGCAGCAGCGCCGAGGGAAGAAGGCCGAACGGCAGAGGATCCGGCGGTTGAAGCAGCGCCAGCGAATGAGCGCCTCTCGCACCGAAGCGCAGGGTTCATTCCACGCCGCCACGCTGAAGGCTGTGGCTCGCGTATCTCGGGAACGTGAGACTCGGGCCCCGGCCGTCATCGCGCGGGAACTCGGGATCGGCGAGGCGACCGCTGCCAGGTACTTGGCGGAGTTGGAGCGGGGACGGTAGTCGGCCCGGTCGCCTCGATGAGACTATGAGTGAGCTGTTCATCACGGCCATGGAGGGATGGACCGCGATACCAGCGCCGCCGCACGGTCCGCGATTACCGATCCTCACGGGGTTCGACGAGGAGGCGGAGTAGGCTGGAGGCACGAGGTGGTCCAAGAAGGAGGCAGTCATGGCCGCCGTCACCGAGCTCTTGGAGCAGCGAGGGGTTCCCTTCGAGGCCATCCCCCACGAGCGGACGTACACGTCTATCGATGAGGCCAGGGCCCTGGGGATCGCCGCCGACGAGGTGGTGAAGACCGTCGTTCTGGATACGGCCTCCGGGCATGCCCTGGCCGTGCTTCCCGCCTCCCGCCGGGTGGACATCCGGCTGGCTCGGGCGGCCATCGGTGACGCCCACGCCCGGTTCGCCTCGGAGGAGGAGCTGGTGCGGGACTTCCCCGATCTCGAGCTGGGAGCGTTCCCCCCGCTGGGCTCACTCCTCCGCGTGCCCACCTTCGTCGACCCTGAGGTGCTGACCCACGACACGGTGGTGTTCGCCGCGGGAAGCCAGAACGAGTCGGTCAAGGCCCGGACCGAGGATCTCTTCCGGGACGAGCCGATCACCGAGGCCCCGCTGACCAGGCACACCGGCCTGATCGACGAGTAGCCGGGGTGCTACACCGGGATCACGATGTGTGTCTCAGTGCCCC
>CALAEC010000011.1 GCA_937890785.1 uncultured Actinomycetes bacterium | reverse complement strand
ACGAACCCGCGGACGTCCTCCAGCCGCGACAGCCACAGCGCCACGTCGCGGTGCGTGAACGCGAACCCGTTGAACGAGATCTGTCCCACCAGCGTGCCTCCCGGAGCCGCTTCACCCGGCGTCGTCGTGGTCGTCGCTCCTGCCGCCGTGGTCGATCCGGGGGTCGTCGTCGTCGTCCCACCGGCAGCCGGGGTTCCGACCTGCCCCTGGAGGCCGGACAGCCAGGCCTGACCGGGGACCACCAGCGAGATGTCGCGGAGGACGCCGGACCACAGGATCCGGTCGGCCAGCAACCCATTCAGCAGGGTTCGGGTGGTCTCGATCTCCTGCTGGAGGACGTCGATCTCCTGAAGCTCCGCGATCTGCGAGCGGAGCTGGTTGTTCTCGGCCTCCTGGGCCGCGATGTCGTCCTCGACCTCGTTGAGCCGGAGGATCTGGAGGAAGTAGAAGGCGCCGAGGCCGGCCAGGGCGATCAGGCCGACCGCCACGACCGCTGCCGTCCGGCGGCGGACCCTCTGCCGTTCGTGGATCTCTGGAGGTAGAAGATTGATGCGCACGGGATCACCTCTGCGGGAGCGCCAGGCCAAGGGACACCGCCAGCAGCGGCTCCGCGTCGGCCTTCGTCTCCTCGTCCATGTCGAGCCGGACGGCGACCTTGGAGAAGGCGTGCCCTCGGGCCACCTTGGCGTCCACCCGCTCGTCCAGCAGCTCCACCAGCCCCGGCAGCTTGGAGCCGCCGCCGGTGACCAGGACCCGGCTCACCTCCGCACCGGGCGTCTGGGCCCGGTAGAAGTCCAGCGAAGACCGGATCTCGTCCACCAGGTTCGCCACCCGGCTCCGGCGGATCCCCTCGACCTCCGAGGCCGGCGGGGCGCCCTCGACGGGCTGGCCGCGCTTGAGGGCCTCGGCGTCCTCCTCGGGGATCCCGAGCGAGGTGGCCATGGCCACGGTCACGTCGCGGCCGCCCGAGGGCAGGATCCGCACGAACCGGGCCACGCCACGTTCGTGTACGACGATGTTCGTCACGTCCGCTCCGACGTCGACGACGGCCTCGCCGCCGAGATCGGAGTCCTCGAGCCCGAGGCCATCGTCCTGGCCGACCGCGCGGATCAGCGCGAACGGCACCAGGTCGACGCCGGCCGGCTCCACCTTGGCCCGGACGGCGCTCTCGACGACCTCGTTGATCATCTGGCGCTGGGCGGCCACGACCAGGAGGCGCATCATGCGGGCACCGTCCTGCTCGAGCTCCTCGAGCACGTCGTAGTCGAGGACCGCGTCGTCGACGGGGATCGGGATGAGGTCCTGCACCTGGAAGGGCAGGGACTGCTTCAGCTCCTTCGGCGGGAGGGCCGGCACGGTGACCTCGCGGACGACGACCCGCTGGTTGCCGATCCCCATGGTCGCCTGGCGGGACTTGAAGCCGCCCCGTCCCCACAGCTCCCGGACCGCCTGGGCCACCGTCTCCACGTCTCGGACCTCGCCGCTCTGCACGGCGCCCGCGGGCAGGGGGACCTGCGCAGCCCGAACCAGCGTGGGGTGGTCCCCGTTGGTGACCTCGGCCGCCCGCACCGCGGTCGATCCGATGTCGAGACCGATGTATCCCTTGGCCATTACTCCTCGCCCTCCACCTTCACCGATCGCTCTGAGAGGTACCGGTTCACGTCCGACTCGCGGATCCGGTAGTTCTTGCCGACCCGGATGGCCGCGAGCTGGCCCGCCTTGATCAGGCGGTACACGGTCATGTTGGAGACCCGCATGGTGGCGGCCACCTCACCGACCGTGAGGAGCCGGTCACCGACGAACGGGCGGCGCTTCGGCATCCCGCTCACATCCTCCGCAGACCGAACAGGTACCATTCCTGCCACACCCACCTCAATATCAACATCTTCCACATCGTCCTCGGCCCCTTCATCCGGCACATCTTCAACATCGGGCCTGGACGCTAACAACTACATCGGCACGGGTCAAGCACAAACTTGAGCGCAATCCGCGACTTCGGCATAAACTACAGTTCTGTTATTAACGGTTGACCTCTGTTAATGACAGAACGTCCGAAGGGAAAACGGCCCACCAGCACTCCCCCGGGCCTTTTTAGCGGGGTCCGAGCAGCGAGAGGTACGCGTCGGCGATCCAGGGGCCGGCCAGGGTGGCCACCATCGCTCCCCCGGCCAGGAACGGGCCGAACGGGATCTGGTCCTTCCGGCCGGCCCCCAGGATGGCCAGGGCGATCAGCGCACCGATCCCGCCCCCGATCACCCCCACGCCGGCCGCCACGCCGACGTACGAGAGCCCCAAGGATCCCAGCACGAGCCCGATGAGGGCCGCCAGCTTGACGTCACCCATCCCCATGCCGTGGGGGACGACCAGCGCCACCAGGAGCAGAGGGACCGCGTACAGGGCCAGCCCGATGCCCGCGTCGACCGCATCCACTCCCTCGCCGAGGAGGTCGCCGACCAGGATGGCGGCGGCGAACAGGACGAGCGAGGGATACACGATGCGGTTCGGGACGATCCGGTGCCGGGCGTCGATCACCCCGACCGACAGCATGATGCCCAGGAACGGGGCGGCGAGGGCGGCCCCGTACAGCGGCTCCAC
>CALAEC010000010.1 GCA_937890785.1 uncultured Actinomycetes bacterium | reverse complement strand
CCGAACAGATCGGTGCCCGAGAACGCCCGCCGCCACGCGTGTGTCTTCTCGCGCGGGGCCGTTCGCTCATACGGGGTGATGATCTCGGTGAGCGAGCGCACCCAAGAGACCGACTCGTCCCGCACGTTCCACAAGAGGCCGAGGCGGCCGTTCGGCTTCAGCAGGCGATGGATCGCCGGGAGCGCCCGGCCGCCCTCGAACCAGTGGAACGCTTGCGCGCACACGACCGCGTCGAACGTCTCGTCACGGAACGGAAGCGCCTCGGCCACGCCGGCCACGACCGGGACGTGCGGCACGGCCGACGCGAACGCCCGGCGCATCGCCTCGACCGGCTCCACCGCCACGAACGTGGCCCCGGTCGGCACCAGCAGCCTGGTGAGCTTTCCCGTCCCGGCGCCGAGATCCATCGCCAGGCCCGACCTGGTCACTTCGAGCTCCTGGACCAGCCGGTCGATCGCCTCTGCGGGGTAGTCGGGCCGGGATCGCTCGTAGACGTCGACGGCGGCGCCGAACCCGCGCTGGGCCGCCTCGTGGACGGCCGGGCTCACCGGGGAAGGGCCGGCTACCGGCCGCCCCAGCCGTACGTCTGCGGGTCGAGCGCCGGGTCCCATCTCGGGGCCACCTCGGTGACGAAGCGGACCCCCAACCCCTCCTCGGCACTCCGCACCGTGGCCGCGGCCCGGAACCATCGGAGATCGCCGGGCTCCACCACGGTCTCTCCCTCGGGACCACGAGGCCCTCGATACGGCAGGGCCACGGGCGCCGAACGGAACACCCGCTGCAGCGACGCCCGGACGCGCTCGTCCTCGGCCTCGATCACGGCGCGGTGGCCGTCCCACTCGGCGGACCCCACGATCGTCTCGGGGTCCTCGGCTCGGAAGAAGTCCGCCCGCACGATGGCGAAGGATACCCTTCGTCTAGCCGCGGATGTGCATGTCGAATCGTTCGAACAGCTCCCGGGGTGGCTCCTCGCCCCGTCCACGGATGGCCACGAGCTCCCGCAGATACGTGGCAAAGCCCATCCCCGGCGCGTGGATGTTCAGGAACCGAGCCCGCTCCGGAACGGCGAAGGAGTGGAGCGCACCCGGCGGTGCCACGGCGAAGCCTCCCGGCCCCAGACGCACGGTCTCGGTCTCCGACACGGCGACCTCGAGCTCTCCCTCGAGCACGTAGAACGCATCCGCGTGGCGCTCGTGCGTGTGAAGATCGCCCATCGGGGCGCCCTCCACGGCGTACTCGGTGACGTGCAGGTGCTCGCTGTCCACCTTCACGTGACGGACGGACGTGCCGCTCGAGATCGATTCGCCGCCGCCCGCCTCCACCACGATCACGCTGCCCATGGTCGCCTCCTTCCATCTCATTCCGACGTCGCTGGGGTGCCCGGCGGCGGGGCTTCCTGGAGCGCGGCCAGGCCGCACCGACGGCAGAACCGGGACCCGGGCGCGGCCGCTCGGCCGCACCTCGCGCAGGCCTTCGTCTGGACGAGGACGAACCGCTCGTCCCGATGCCGTCCGGTGCGGGCCACCGCGCCCTCCCGCTCCAGCTTCAGCAGGTGGGCCAGGACGGATCGGGCGGCCACGGGGTACATCGCCTCGGCCGCCTCGCCCGCGTACACCTCCGGAACGATCTCCTCCGGCGTCCGCTTGCCTCGGCCCACGGCCTCGAGGATGCTCTCTTCCCGGCGGGCCCGGTGTCGGAGGTAGTGCTCCAGCTTCCCCTTCGGAGTGAACACCACCGGCCCGTGGCCGGGATAGATCACGCTCGGTTCGAGGTCGCGGAGCGACTCCAGGGAGCGCATGTACGCGGCCATGTCTCCCTCCGGCGGGTCGATCACGCTGGTCCCGCGGCCGAGCACGGTGTCGCCGGTGAACAGCTGCCCGTCGGGTTCGGACATGAAGCAGAGGTGATCGGGCGTGTGGCCCGGCGTGTGGATCGCCAGCAGCCGCACGTCGCCGGCCTCCACCACCTCGCCGGGAGCGAGGCGCGTCTCGTGCTCCTCCGGGGCATAGGCGAGCACGGGCGCTCCGATCACGCCGGCCAGCCGCCTGGCCCCGGGAGCGTGGTCGGGGTGATGGTGGGTGAGCAGGATCGCCGCCACCGGCTCGGCCTCGTCCGCCACGGCGAGGATGTGCCCGGGGTCATCGGGCCCAGGATCGATGACCACGGACGGACCGGTCCCCACGATCCAGGTGTTCGTTCCCTCGAGCGTGAACGGGCCGGGGTTGGGCGCCAAGAGCCGAACCACCCTGATCACGCCGGGATTCTCTCAGGCCGGCAGGACCCGCACCCTCACCTTCCTCGACGTGCCGGCCAGATGGTCGTCGTCCTGCTGCGGCGACACCGCCCGGAACCTGGCCGTCCGCCGCACCTTGACCCGAAGCTTGGCCACGCACGACGCGTTCGACGCCTTGGTGGCGATCTTCTTCGACCGCCGGAAGAACTGAACCACGTCCCCCTCGTGTCCCTGGCAGGGCGTGACCACGGCTCGAAGCCGGGTCCGCTCACCACGCTCGAGCCGTTTCGGCCGGGCCCGGAGCGCAACCGCCTTCTGCTCCGGCTGCGATGGCGAAGCGCCCAGGGGCACATCGAAAATGGCGGTGGCCGATCGGTCCGCGGACATCACCAGGTTGCACGTCGTGGCCGAGCCCGTACAGCTCCCGGCCCACGTCGAGAGCGTCGAGCCGGGTGAGGGTGTGGCCGTGAGCACCACGGCGGTCCCGTTCGGATAGCTCTCCACGCAGGCGCCGGGGCAGTCGATCCCGATCGGGCTGCTGGTCACCCTGCCGGACCCCGTCCCGCCCACAGCCACGCTCAGCTGGTGGGCCGTGTCTTCGAAGGTCGCGGTGACGGAACGAGCCATGGTCATCGACAACGTGCACGGAGCTGTTCCCGGGCACCCTCCGTCAGACCAGCCCACAAATGAGGAGCCGGGGACCTCGGAGGCGGTCAGCGTCACCGATGTCCCGTTCGCGTAGCTCTCCGTGCAATCGCTCGGGCAGGCGATCCCCGCCGGGTTGCTGGTGACGGTCCCGGATCCGCTCCCGCCCAGCGTGACGCCCAGGGGATGCGTCGCCCCCGACGCCGTCGCGGTCGAAAACTGGAAGCTCCGCGCGGTCGAGTTGGGCGGGTTCGGTCCGGTCTGGGACTGGTTCGTGACGATGGCTACCGGAGGCCCTGGGCAACCGACTGCCGCCGGATCGAAGCCCAAGAGCGTCGTGGACGCGCCGCTGCCGACCAGCGCGGGGAAGCGAAAGATGGCCAGCCCGGACCCGTTCGAACAGGCGACCGTGCCCTGCAGCTGCCCGGCGGGAGACGTGTTCGACAGGGTGACGTCGTACGTGCCCGACGACGGGAGCGTCACCCAGTTCAAGGCGTAGTTGTCCCGCACGGACCCCGGGAATGAGCCTCCGACCGAGCCGATGGCTCCCTGCACCGGCGTGGCGCCTCTGAGGGCCACGTACGCCGGACCCTCCTCGAGACAGTACGGGTACGCTAGAGCCGGCCCACACGGCACGTTGAACTTCAGCGCCACGGCGGCGGCATGGTACGCGTCGGCAAGGGACGTCCCCTGGTCGGTGAGTGCGTCGTCGAGCGCGTCGAGGTCGATGCTGGAGGGGCTCTGGCTCACGCCCTCCCAGAAGCCCTGCATGACGTCCTCGCCACCTCCGGGCACGCCGGCGCCGTAGCGCTCGGCGAGGGCTCGGAAGACCACCCAGTAGCTGTAGGGGTGAGGGAGAGGGGACGTCGGGTAGTCCCCCATGCTCTGCGTGAAGATCGGCCACAGGTAGAAGTAGTTGTCGTTGGCGCCGTCGAAGAC
>CALAEC010000009.1 GCA_937890785.1 uncultured Actinomycetes bacterium | reverse complement strand
GTCGTTCCAGGCCGCCTACACCGGCCCGGTGGTGATGATGAGCCAGAACCGGCAGACGGCCAAGGACCGGGATGCCGCGGAGCACGACTACAGGATCAACGAGGAGACGTTCGAGCGGCTCAAGCGGCTCGAAGCTAATCAGCAGATGATCCTCGATGAGATCCGGCGACGTTCGTGAACCTCAGGAGAGCCAGCCGGCGGCGTCCCCGGCGTGGTACGTGAGGATCAGATCGGCCCCGGCCCGGCGGATCGCGGTGAGAACCTCGAGGACCGCCTGGTGCTCCTCGATCCAGCCCTGCTCC
The DNA here is from genome assembly GCA_937890785.1 of uncultured Actinomycetes bacterium. Lineage (GTDB taxonomy): Bacteria > Actinomycetota > UBA4738 > UBA4738 > CALAEC01 > CALAEC01. The sequence continues at coordinate 23,534 of CALAEC010000009.1, read as the reverse complement.
GCGGCGGCCTTCACCATGGCGTACTCCCCGGACACGTTGTACGCGGCGACGGGGGCACCCCCCTCCTGGCGAGCTCGACGGATCACGTCGAGGTACGGCAGCGCCGGCTTGACCATGACGATGTCCGCGCCCTGGTCGAGATCGGCCCGGATCTCACGGAGGGCCTCGTCGCCGTTCCCCGGATCGAGCTGGTACCCGGCGCGGTCGCCGAACCGCGGCGTGCACTCGGCGGCATCGCGGAAGGGGCCGTAGAACGCAGAGGCGAACTTGGCCGCGTACGCCAGGATGCCCACGTCGGAGCGCCCGTCGCCGTCCAGCGCAGACCTGATCGCCGCCACCTGGCCGTCCATCATCCCCGACGGCGCCACCAGGTCGGCTCCCGCCCGCGCGTGTGACCCCGCGATCCAGCGGTAACGCTCCAGCGTGGCGTCGTTGTCGACGTTCCCGAGCTCGTCGAGCACCCCGCAGTGGCCGTGGTCGGTGTACTCGTCGAGGCACAGGTCGGCGATGACCACGGCGTCGTCGCCGAGCTCCTCACGCAGGGCTCCGATCCCCCGCTGGACGATGCCCTGATCGTTCCAGGCCTCGCTCCCCTCGGCGTCCTTGCGCAACGGCACGCCGAACAGGACGAACGCGCGGACGCCTCGCTCGAAGATCTCCCGGGCCTCCTTCCGGAGCGACTCCAGCGTGTGCTGCGCCTGCCCCGGCATCGAGGCGATCGGCGCCGGGTCGTCGATCCCCTCCTTGACGAACAGCGGCGCCACGAGCTGTCGGGGGGTGAGGTCTGTCTCCCGGACGAGATCGCGGAGCGCCGCGGTCCGTCGGAGCCGGCGGGGACGATGGATGGGGAACGCCATCCCCTGGATGCTACTCCCTACCCGAACGGTTCCGTGGCCAGGTTGAGCTCCGCCTCACAGGTGAAGCCCTCGCCGAGCTCGCCCGCGGGCGACAGCGGCATCTCCAGCCGGTACGTCTCGCCCGGCTGGACGTTCGTGGCCGAGGTCGACGTGGTGGCCACCACGGTGCCTCCCGCGTCGACGAGCTCGAGGTCGATCAGGATGGCCTCGTACTCCTTGTCGCTGGTCACCTCGACCGTGGCGGTGACGTTGCCGGTGGCCTCGTCGAGCTCACATCCGGTGACCTCGATGCTGATCCCGGCCTCGCCGGCGTCCCGCTCCACCGGGCTGAGGTCGCCGAATTCGTCGCCGAAGCACGCCGTCGAGACGAACGCCCCGACCACCAACAGCGCCCGCACGACGATCCCCCGCATGGCCTCTCGGCGCGTCACACAGCCCGAGCAGCGGGGCCGCGTCAACCTGAGCCGAGCGCTCGGACCACCGCCTCGGTGAGGCCAATCTCGGTGTGCGGCTCGGCCTCGCCCACCACGTCGAGACCGGCTCGCGCCGCCGCGGCCGCCGTGACCGGCCCGATGCACACGGCCGGCGGTCGGGCGCCCTCGGCGAGTCCCACGAATCCCTCGACCGTCGACGGCGACGTGAACGTGACCGCGTCAACGCGGCCCTCCCGCAGCGCCGCGGCGGCCGGCGGAGGGAGCGACTCGGCGATCCGGACCCGGTAGGCGTCGACCCGCACCGGCTCCCAACCCTTGGACCGGACGGCCTGCTCGAGCTCCGCGGTGGCCAGGTCGGCGCGGGCCAGGAGCACCCTCCCCCGGCCCTCCGGGAACGCCCGGCCCAGGGCCTCGGTGGTGAACTCAGGGGGGATCAGCGTGGGCTCCACTCCGCGGGCCCGGAGGGCCTCGGCGGTGGCATCGCCGATGGCAGCGACCGCCGACCTCGGGGGACCCACGCCCAGGGCCTCGGCCCGCTCGAACCACGCCTCGACCCCGGCCGCGCTGGTGAACACCGTCCAGTCGAACCGTCCCTCGGCGGCATCGCGCACCGCGTCGTCCAGCTCGCCGCCGGCGATCGGGCGCTCCACCCCGATCGTCGGGGCCGCGATGGCCTCCGCGCCGAGCGCTCGGAGCCGCCGGGCCAGCACCTCACCCGCCGGGTGGGGACGGGTCACCAGCACCACGCGGCCGGCCAGTGGCCCACTCACGTGCGGAGGTCGGCGAGGATCGAGCCGGCTCCGGCCGCCAGCAGCGTCTCCGCCGCCTCCCCGGCGACCTGCTCCGGGTCGTCCCCCTCGACCTGCGACCACAGGAGGTCGGACCCGTCCGGCCGGACCACCACGGCCAGGAGGCGAACGGCCGGGCCCCGCGTCTCGGCGTAGGCCCCAAGCGGGAGCCGACAGCCGCCACCGAGGAGGGCCACCACCCGACGCTCCGTCTCGAACGCGGTCCGGGAGGCTCGATGATCGACGGCCCGAGCCGCCTCGGCAGCGTCGTCGTCCGTTCGCGCCTGCACGGCCAGCGCCCCCTGCCCCGGCGCGGGGACCATGTCGTCGACCGGCAAAGGCCGGACGTGGTCGGGGGCCAGCCCCAGCCGGGACAGGCCGGCGGCGGCCAGCACCAGCGCGTCGAGGTGGCCCTCGGCCACCCGGCGAAGGCGGGTGTCGACGTTCCCCCTGAGATCGCGGACCACCGCCTCCGGGTGCAACCGGACGAGCTGGGCCCGCCGGCGGAGGCTCGAGGTCCCCACCACCGGCCGGTCCGGGAGGCCTTCGGCCCGGGACACCAGGACGTCGTATGGGAGGTTCCGCTGCGGGACCGAGGCCACCTCGATGCCGGGGGGGTCCTCGGAGGGGAGGTCCTTGGCCGAATGGACGGCCAGATCCACATCACCTCGGGACACGGCCTCGGTGATCTCCGCCACGAACAGGCCCTTCGTGCCGGCCGGCGAGGACGCCGGCGAGGCCCCGCGATCCCCGGCCGTGGTCATCGACACCACGTCGACGTCGTGGCCCCGCTCGCGAAGGAGGCCGGCGACCTCCTCGGCCTGGGCCAGGGCGAGGCGCGACCCTCTGGTCCCGATCCGGAGGGGCACCGGGTCAGTCCCCGGGCGGCTCGAGCCCGAAGAGCTCGGCCAGCGCACGGGCGGCCCCGTCCTCGGCGCCCCGCCCGGCCAGGTCCTTCAGCCGGACCACGGGGTCGTGCAGCAGGCGGCGGACGATCCGGCGCGTGGCCGCCTCGACGGCCTCGCGCTCCCGCTCGGAGAGCCCGTCCAGCCGCCCGGCCAGCCGGCGCAGCTCCGAGCTCCGAACGGCCTCACCCCGCGTCTGGAGGGCCTCGATCAGCGGGGCCAGCCGGGCCGTGCGCCGGTCGACGGCGAAGCGCCGGGCCTCCTCGTGCACCACGGCCCGGGCCCGGGCCACCTCCTCGCGAGGATCGGCTCGGCTCCCCTCCAGGGCCCTTCCGAGGTCATCGATGTCGGCCAGCCGGACGCCGGGCACCCTCGCGGCCTCCGGCTCGACGTCGCGGGGCACCGCCAGGTCGAGCAGGAACCGAGGTCGGGGGCTCCGCTCGGCGGCCCCGCGAACCGCTTCGGCCGGGATCACCGGCGAGGTGGCCTGGGTCGAGGTCACCATGAGGTCCGCCTCGGCCAGCGCCTCGCCGACCGTGTCGAGGCCCCCGTGTCCGGCCCCGACCTTCCGGGCCAGTCGCTCGGCCCGCGCCGGCCGTCGGCTCAGCACGGTGATCCGCCCGACCCCGCGCTCCTGCAGGAACCGCGCTGCCAGCGCGCCCATCTCCCCGGCGCCGACCACCAGGGCGCTCACGCCCGCGAGGCGACCGAGGTGCCGCTCGGCGAGGACCGCGCCGGCCTCGACGAAGGCGGCCGGGCTGGTCCCGACGCCGGTCTCCTCGCGGGCCCGCCGGCCGGCCCGGACGGCCCGCTGGAACAGCCGCGCCAGGTTCGGGCCCGTGGCGCCCTCGGCGTCGGCCCGCCGGTACGCCGCCCGGATCTGGGCCAGGATCTGCGGCTCGCCGACGACCATCGAGTCGAGCCCGGCGGCCACGGCGAACAGGTGCTCGGCCGCGTCGTCCTCGTAGTGGGAGTAGAGCGGCTCCACGAACTCCTCGACGGGGACGTCCGTGGCCTCTGACATGAACCGCTTCAGGTCCTGGAAGCCCTGGTGGTACAGGGCCACCTCGGCGTACACCTCGACACGGTTGCACGTCGAAAGGACCACGGACTCCCGAACCGACCCGAGGCCCTCGAGGCGACGGTACGCCTTCGGCTCCGCCTCCTCGGGGATCGCCAGGCGCTCCAGCAGCTCGACCTGCGCCTGCCGGTGGGACACGCCGAGGGCGAGGACGGGCATCGGCTACCGGGCCGGCTCCGCGACCTCGGCCAGCTGCCGGCCCCGGCCCTGCTTCACGTCGGCCAGCACGGCCTTCCGCTGCTCGTAGAAGCCCAGGATCTGGAGCTCGATGCTGAGATCGACCTTCCGCAGCGAGACCTCCGGCGGGACCGTGATCACCGCCGGCGCGAAGTTGAGGATCGAACGGATCCCTGCGGCCACCATGCGGTCGGCCACCTCCTGGGCGGCGCCCGCCGGGGTGCAGATCAGGCCGATCGCCACGCCGTGCTGCCGGACCAGGGCGGGCATCTCGTCGACGTGGCGAACCTCGACCCCACCGACGACCTCGCCCACGAGACCGGCGTCGGCGTCGACCAGGGTCACCACGCGGAACCCCCGCTCGGCGAACCCGCGATAGTCGGCCAGGGCCCGGCCGAGGTTCCCCACCCCGGCGATCAGCACCGGCCAGTCCTGGGTGAGGCCCAGCTCCCGGCGCACCTGGTGGATCAGGTAGGCCACGTCGTACCCGACGCCCCGGGTGCCGTAGGAGCCGAGGTAGGAGAGGTCCTTGCGGACCTTGGCCGAGTTGACCCCGGCGGCCTCGGCCAGCCCCTCCGAGGAGGTGGTGGTTCCCCCTTCCTCGGCCATCTCGACCAGGGCCCGGAGGTAGAGGGGGAGGCGGCCCACGGTGGCCTCGGGGATCGGCCTGGCTCTCACCACGACGACTTCGTGAACATGAGAAAGGCGATTGTACCGCGAGTTCTCAATCGCTCAAGCTCACCGGAGGGCCGCCCGGAGGTCGGCCCGGTCGACCTGGACCTCGAACGCCTCCTCGCCGTCGACCAGCACCACCGGGACCCGAAGCCCGTACTCCCGCTCGAGGTCGTCCCGGCCGTCGATCAGCACCTCCTCGTAGCGGAACGGGATCTCCCCCCGGATCGACAGGATCGCCTTCCTGGCCTCATCGCAGAGGCCGCACCTGGAGCGGGCGTACATGGTGACCCGCCTCATCCCTCGATCGACCCCCCCAGGCTGCCGAGGGTGAGGCCCTCCTTCCGACCCCGGGCGTCGAGGTAGAGGAGCACGATGAGGACGTTGACCAGCGGGGCCATCAGGCTGAGCGTCAGCGCCGACACGGCGCCGATCACGACGAGCACGAACCGGACCGCCGACTCCGTGAGATCCGTGAACAGGACCGCGGTCAGGGCGAAGGTGACTCCGACGAACAGGACGACGAATACGATCAGCAGCGTCACCGCAAGCCCGCCCAGGACCTTCCCGGTCAGCCCTCGGACCAGCCACCACGACCTCCGAAGCGCCTCGACTCCCCGGGTGGCCTCCACCACCACGATCGGCGTGGCGAACACGAACCGGACCGCCAGGAAGAACCCGGCCATGACGCCGAGGGTGATCAGCGCGACGGCCAGGCCGATCGCCACGCTCGATCGGTCCGCGCTCGCGGCAACCGCCACGCCCGGGAGCACCGGCAGCGCCGCGGCGAGCGCGGCCAGGAACGAGGCCCACAGCACGGACGGCGCCAGCCGCAGGGCGCGGCCGTAGGCCGTCCGGAGGGTGGGCCGTCGGCCGAGCATCGCGCGGACGACCGCCGTCACCACCGCTGCGGTCAGCAGCGGCACCACGAGCGCATACAGCACCGCGTTGTTGACGAGGTCGACCCACCAGGGGATGTTCGGGGTGAGGACGTTCTCTGCCCCGACGCGATCGGGGACCACCCGGACCGTGGCCAGGATCAGCGCCAGCGACAGCGCGTAGTAGGGGACGATGACGATCCCGCAGATCCTCGCCAGGACCGAGAGGTTCCGCCCGTACACGGAGAAGCTCAACGAGAGCAGCCGGCCGAGGCCGAGCGCCGGGATGGCGCCCGGTTCCACCGCGGCGGCCTCGAGCTCGCGGAACCCACGCCATGCCGCCGCCCACCCCTCCGCGGTCAGAGGGAACTGCCGGATCGGCGGCCCTCCCACCGTGGGGTCCCAGATCGCGTATCGATCGGAGGTCCGGCCGAGGATCGAGCGCTGGCCTCGGTAGTCGATCATCGTGGCCCCGTTCAGCGGACGCACGTCAGGATGTGGAGGACTGGAGCGCGTGGAACTCGGCCCAGGCGGTCGGCCACGCCGCCGGATCGAGGGGGAACGTCCGGACCGGGGCCCCGCCGGCGCCGAGGTCCCAGATCGCGTAGGCGTTGGCGGTTCGCCCGAGGCCGTACCCGCGGCCCGTGTAGTCGACGGAGACCACGCCGACGAGCGCCGGCGGGGCCGCGGTCGCTGGCGAGTCGTCGGGAGCCTCGGTCGTCGCCACGGCGGCCTGGAGCTCGTGATAGCGGGCCCACGCATCACGCCATGCGTCCGGGTGGATCGGCCACGTCTCCACCGGGCCTCCGCCGGCGGCGAGGTTCCAGATCGCGTACTCGTCCTCCGTCCTTCCCAGGCCGTAGCCGGCGCCCCGGTAGTCGAGAACCGCCACCCCCTCGAGTGGCCGAGCGCCTGCCGCCGGCCCCGGCTCGGCCAAGGGCTCCGCCGGCGTCGGCTCGGCCGGGGCTTCGACCTCCTCCCCCCGTGACTCAGCCGGCGTGGGCTCCGCTGGGGTGGTCTCGAGCTCGTGGAACATCCGCCACGCTTCGTGCCAGGCCTCGTCGGTGAGCGGGAACCGCCGGACGGGCTCGCCGCCCGTGATCAGGTTCCACACCGCGTAGCCCTCGGGCGTGCGGCCGAGGCCGAACCGCGTGCCGTGATGGTCGATCGCCACAAGGTCAGCCAGCGGCGGTGGCGAGGTGGCCTCGACGGGCGCGGCGGCCGGCTCCTCCCAGGGCTCGGCCGCGAGGACCGGCTCGGCGATCATCGGGGGGAGCTCGACCGGACCCGTGGCCGGGATCACGTCGAGCGCGGCGGCCAGGTCCTCCAGGAACTGCCCGCAGGTCGCGTAACGGTCGTCGGGACGCTTCGCCAGGGTGCGGGCCACCACGGCATCCACGCGCGGTGGGAGGTCGGGCCGCCGCTCTCCCGCCGCCGGCGGCGGCTCCTGCACGTGCGCGTACAGCGTGGCCACCTCGGTGTCGCGCGGGAACGGGGTCACGCCGGCGATGCACTCGTACACCACGCAGCCGAGCGAGTAGATGTCGGCGCGCCGGTCGACCTCGAGCCCCTGGATCTGCTCTGGCGCGATGTAGTCGAGCGTACCCATCAGCCGCCCCTGCTCGGTGATCGAGGAGCCGACCCGCACCTGCTTGGCCAGACCGAAGTCGGTCAGGTACACGTGGCCGGGGGCCTCCGCTCCCTCACCCGAGGCGATCAGGATGTTGGCCGGCTTCACGTCCCGATGCACCAGGCCGCGATCGTGGGCAGCATCGAGGGCCCCGGCGACCTGCGCCAGGATCGCCAGCATGCGGTCCGAGGCCAGCGGCGACTCCCGGGCCAGGAGCCTGGCCAGGTCGGTGCCTTCGACGAAGTGCATGGTGATGTACGGGACGCCATCGACCTCACCGGCATCGAAGATCGGGACGATGTTCGGATGGTGGAGTGCCGCGGCGAGCCGCGACTCACGCAGGAACCGCTCTCGGGACGCCTGGTCGTTCGCGAGCTCGGGGGCCAGGAACTTGATCGCCACGTTCCTGCCGAGGGTGGCGTGCTCGGCCCGGTAGACAAGGCTCATCCCGCCGGGGCCGAGGCGCTCCTCGATCCGGCAGCCGGCCACCACCGTGCCGATCCGGGGGTCCACCGCACGAGGATACACACGAGGCCGGATCCACCCGCGAGGGTCGCGGCGGGCATACTTGTCGCCGTGGCCGAGACGGACCTCGAGCTGATGCGACGGATCAGCGCTCGCGACGGTGGGGCCTTCGAGACCCTGTACCAGCGGTACGCGCCGGCCTGCTACGGCGTGGCCCTCCGCGTCCTGCACCAGGCGTTCCTGGCCCAGGAGGTCGTCCACGACGCGTTCCTGGCGATGTGGAACGCCCCGGACGCCTACGACCCCACCCGCGGCCCGTTCCGGAGCTACCTCCTCTCCTTGGTCCACCATCGCGCCGTCGACGCGGTTCGCCGCGAGGAGCGGCTCCGGGCGCGAGAGCGGCGGGCGAACCCCGAACCCCCCGCCGTCGAAGACGTGATGGAGGCCGTGGCCGAGGAGGCGGATCTGGCCGACCGACGCCGGCAGGTGAAAGAGGCGCTGGCCTCGCTCCCCGAGGAACAGCGGCGACTTGTCGAGCTGATGTACTTCCGCGGCTGGACGCAGTCGAGGATCGCCGACGAGGAGGGCATCCCGATCGGGACCGTGAAGAGCCGGGTATTCGCCGCGATGCGGCGGCTCAGGGAGGCGCTGTCGTGAGCTGGGACCACGACCGCGTGGAGGAGCTCATGGCCGCGCACGTCCTCGACGGGCTCGATCCCGAGGATCAGGCCCTGGCCGAACGCGCCCTCCTGGAGCACATCCCGGGATGTGCTCGATGTCGTCGGGCCCTCGACGGGTTCCGGATGGTCGCCGGGGACCTCGCCCTGGCGGCGCCGTCCGTCGCGCCCCCCGATCCGCTGCTGCCGCGCGTTCGGCGTTCGCTGAGCCCGCCGCGCCGCCGCCGAGCCTGGCCGGCCTGGGCCCTCGGGGTGGGGGCCGCGGTCGTGCTGATCGGGATGTCCGGGTGGACGCTGTCGATGGTGGCCGGCCTGGCCGGCCGGCTCGATGACGCCCAGCGCACCCAGGGCTGGCTGGTCGACGCGCTCTCGACGGCAACCTATCCCAGTAGCCGCGTCCTGCCGCTCGAGGGCGCCAACGAGGCTCGAGTGTCGGTCCTCTCGATCCCGGGGGGCGAGCAGTCCTACCTCATGGCCACCAACCTGCCGGAGCCGGCGCACGCGTACCAGGTGTGGTTCCAGGGCGGCGGCGAGGTCTGGCACGCCGGGACCCTCGAGGTGTTCCACGGCTGGGCCATGATGCCGGTGGAGACGAACCCCGACCGATGGGAGACCGTCCTGCTGACCGACGAGCCGAGGGGACGGCCCGCGCCGCGAGCCAGCCCGCTGGTCAGCGCGACGGTCGCGTAGCGGTCAGGAACCCCCAGTACATCACCGTCACGCCCACGGCCAGCGTCAGCGAGAAGCCGGCGAAGCTCCCCGCCGCTGCGAACGCCGATCCACCGGCCACGATGAGCGCGCCCAGCGCGATCAGGAGCGCGCCGTACAGACGACCTCGGAGGTCCGGTCGCCCCCGCATCGCCAGGGCCGACCACAGGATGCCCAGGACCAGCACCGCGGTGCCGGCGTACGAATAGACGAAGGCCAGGGTTCGGGCCGGGGCGTCCTCGCCGAGCACCTCCCGGCCGGCGAAGAACCGTTCCGTCTCCAGGACGTCGGTGTCGACCGGCGCCGACCGTACCTCCCCCGCGGCCCACGCCGAGGCGGCCAGGAGCACCACCAGGACGAGGTGGCCGAGCCACGGCCGGCGGGCCAGCAGGTACACCTCGCCGAGGGCCAGGTAGGGCACGTTCAGGACCGCCCCGAACAGCCAGTACGTCCGGAACTCCGCCGACGACCACCCGTCGGCCACGCCGAAGGCCAGGGCCCCGCTGGCGGCGGCAAACATCAGCAGGGCCACTCCCCAGACGGCCTCGTGCCAGGTCCGCCGGCGGCCGGCGCGGACCAGCAGGTGGACGCCGAACGCCAGGGCCACGACCGAGGCGGCGATGGGGAGGGCGATCACCGCTCCCCCCGGAGGCTTCGGCGAAGCACTTTCCCCGTCACGTTCCGGGGCAGCTCGTGGACGACCTCGATGTCGCGCGGCCACTTGAAGCGGGCCAGGGCGTCCCGGCACCGGTCCAGGACCTCCTCCTCGGTCAGTGTCTCGCCCGACCGGGGAACCACCAGCGCCCTGATGGCCTCGCCGGTGCGCTCGTCCTGGACACCGAGCACCACACACTCCGCCACCTTCGGATGGAGGGCGATGGCCTCCTCGACCTCTCTGGGGAACACGTTGAAGCCGGAGACGACGATGACGTCGCTGGTCCGATCGACGATGTGCAGGTACCCGTCGTCGTCGCGGTAGGCCACGTCGCCGGTGAGGAGCCATCCGTCCCGGAACGTCGCCGCGGTGTCGTCGGGACGGTGCCAGTACCCGGCGAACACGTTCGGTCCCCGGATCACGATCTCGCCGGGGTCGCCCTCCTCGACCTCGGCCCCGTGCTCATCCACGAGCCGGACCTCGACCCCGGGGAGCGGGAGGCCGATCGACCCGGGGCGGGCCTCACCGCCGAGCGCGGTCGTGGTCACGGCAGGAGACGTCTCGGTCAGGCCGTAACCCTCCCAGATCGTGATCCCGAATCGGTCCCGGAACGCCTCCAGCACGGCGGCCGGCAGCGCCGCGGCGCCCGAGACCGCCAGGCGTACCGAGGAGAGGTCCGGCTGCCCGGACACCGTCAGCCAGGCCTGGAACATCTGCGGGGCGCCCGGGAGCACCGTGACCCGGTGCCGGGCCACCAGGTCAAGGGTGGCGCGGGGATCGAACCGCTCCACGAGTACGGCCGTCCCACCCTCCCGCAGGACGAGGCCGAGCGTGGCGTTCAGCCCGAAGATGTGGAACAGGGGGAGCGCGAGCAGGACCACGTCGGACTCCACCTCGGCCAGAGCGGGGACGGCCGCGAGCATGTCGAGGTTCGATCGAAGGTTACCGTGGGTGAGCATGGCGCCCCTCGGCTCGGCGGTCGTGCCGGAGGTGTAGGCCAGGACCGCCAGGTCGTCGTCGCCAACGTCGACCGTCGGCGGGTCATCTGACCGCGAGAGCGCCCGCTCGTACGAGGCGGTTCGCCTCGGTGACGGGCCACCTCCGGTCACCAGGATCTGCTCCAGGCTGGCCAGCCGATCCCGGACCGCCAGGACCGCCGGGACGTGGGACCGGCCCGCCACCACGACCCTGGCGTCGGCGTCGGCCAGGACGTAGCCGAGCTCCTCGGGCGTCAGCAGCGCGTTCAACGGGGCCACGGCGGCGCCCAGCCGCCAGGCGCCGTGGAGCACCTCGACGAACTCGGGGACGTTCCCGAGCAGCACCGCGACCCGGTCGCCGTGGCCCACCCCGAGGGCGGCCAGGACGCCCGCCGCGGCCCGGGCCCGGTCCTCCAGCTCGCCGTAGGTGACGGCCCGGTTTCGGGCCAGCAGCGCCACCCGGTCCGGCCGCTCCCGAGCGTGGACGGCGAGAACGGCATCGGATCCGGTCACGACGCCCGAAGGATACCGGGACCCCGCAAGCAGGGTTCTCCAGACTGACGGCGAATCCGACCGATAAGGTACGTATGAACAGAACCGTGAAAGCCGAGGAGCGCCGTGCGCTGCACGAGGCGGAGGCACGCTTCCGTGTCGCCTTCCAGAACGCGCCCATCGGTATGGCCCTGACCGACCTTGAAGGGCGCTATCTCCAGGTGAACCCGGCCCTGTGCCGCTTCCTCGGACGGGCCGAGGAGGACCTGCTCGGCGCGACGTCACGCGACGTCACGCACCCGGCGGACCGGGAGGCCGAGGCCGCGCTGGAGCGTTCCGCCCTCACCGGCGGGGAGCATTCCTATCAGATCGAGAAGCGGTACCTCCGGCCGGACGGTCGTCCCGTGTGGGCGTTCGTGGCCCGCTCGGCCGTGATCGATCGGGAGGGCCATCCCCTCTACCTGATCTCCCAGATCGTCGACCTCACCGAGCGGAAGCGCGCCGAGGAAGCGCTCCTCTCCAGTGAGGAGGAGACCCGCCGGATCCTGGAGACCGCCCAGGACGCGTTCGTATCGATCGATCCCGACGGTCGGATCCGAGACTGGAACCGGCAGGCCGAGCGGATCTTCGGGTGGCCGCGGGACGAGGCCCTCGGCCGGCAGCTGGCAGAGACCATCATCCCTCAGCGGTACCGGGACGATCACCGCCGGGGGCTGGCCCACTTCCTCGAGACGGGCGAGGGCCCGGTGCTGGGCCGACGCCTGGAGCTCGTGGCGCTCCGGCGGGACGGAACCGAGTTCCCGGTCGAGCTGACGATCTGGGCGACCTCGGCCGGCGAGGCCGTGCGGTTCAACGCGCTGATCCACGATATCTCCGTGCGGCTTCGCGCCGAAGAGGAGCTCCGCCGGCAGGCGAAGGAGCTGGAGGCCCTGCACGAGACCACCCTCGATCTGATCCGCCGGCTGGAGCCGACCAGCCTCCTCGAGGCCATCCTGGCCCGGGCGGCGGCGCTCCTCGGAACCGACCACGCCTACCTCTACACCGTCGACGAGGGTGCGGACGAGCTGGTGATGCGGGCCGGGCTCGGGCTGTTCTCCGGGTACGTGGGCTACCGCCTCAAGCGAGGCGAGGGGCTGGTGGGGCGGGCCTGGGAGGCGGCCAGGCCGATCGCCGTCGAGGACTACCAGAACTGGAGCAGGAAGCTCCCCGGGTGGGACACGCTTCGGGCCGCCGTCGCCCTCCCGCTGCGGGCCGGCGGCGACATCGTCGGAGCCATCGGCCTGGTTCGGCTCGAGGAGGGCAAGGTATTCACCGCCGAGGAGATCGACCTCCTGTCCAGGTTCGGCCGGCTGGCGTCGGTGGCCCTGGACAACGCCCGGCTGTACTCATCGGCGCAGCAGGAGCTGCGGGAGCGCCGCCGCGCGGAGAAAGAGCTGGAGCGGTCGGCCGAGGAGCTCCGCGAGGCCAACGAGGAGCTCCGCCAAGCCGACGAGATCAAGAGCAACTTCGTGGCGGTGGCCTCACACGAGCTGCGAACCCCACTTACCTCGGTCCTCGGCTTCGCCTCGACCCTGTTGATGCACTGGGACCGCATCCCCGACGAGGAGCGGCGCGAGCAGGTGTCCATGATCGAGAACCAGGCCCGGCGGCTCGCCCAGATGGCCGAGGAGCTCCTCACGATGTCGAAGCTCGAGGCGGGGGCCCTGGAGGTCCACGCCGAGGCCCTCGACGTGCGAGCGGTCCTGAAGGACACCGTGGGCACGTTCGCCGACCACGCCGGCGACATCGAGATCTCCGACGCCCGCGGCCTCCACGCCTTCGCCGACCGCCACCACGTCGAGCACATCGTCACGAACTTCGTGGCCAACGCGCTGAAGTACGGTCGGCCTCCGGTCCGGATCGCGGCCCGGGAACGGGACGGCTGGGTGGAGATCCTGGTGATCGACCAGGGGCCGGGGGTCCCGCCACACTTCATCCCCCGGCTGTTCGAGAAGTTCGCCCAAGCCCAGAGTTCCCAGGGGGGAACCGGGCTGGGGCTCTCGATCGTCCGGGGATTGGCGCGAGCCCAGGGCGGCGAGGCCTGGTACGAACCGGCGGAGCCGCACGGCGCCGCGTTCGGCCTCCGGCTGCCGAGCGCCTGAACCCGAGTTCTTTGACGCCCCTCGGTCCCGCCGGTACGGTGGCGGCGTGGCTGCGAGACTGCTCCTGTCGACGGCTCCGTTCTACCGCCTCCCGCTCCGAGACGCGTTCCGCCACGCCCGGGAGGCGGGCTTCGAGGCCGTCGAGATCATGGTCACCTCCGACCCTGCCACCCAGGACGCGCGGACGATCGCGGAGCTGGCGGCGGACTTCGGACTGTCGGTGGGCGCCCTGCACGCTCCGTTCCTGCTCCTGACCCGCCGGGTGTGGGGAACCGATCCGATCGGGAAGATCTACCGCGCCACCCAGCTGGCCGAGCAGGCCGGCATCCCCCTCGTGGTGGTCCACCCGCCGTACAAGTGGCAGGTCCGTTACCGCCGGTGGGTCGAGCACCGGCTCGCCGAGTACTCGGCCCGAGCCGGCATCACGATCGGGGTCGAGAACATGTTCCCGGTGAAGCTCCGGGGCGACCGCGGACTGCGGTTCCACGCCGGCCAGGACCTCGAGGCCCTGGACCGCTACACCCACCTCGTCCTGGACACGAGCCACCTGGCGGTCGCCGGGTACGACGTCCTCGAGACCTATCGACGCTACCGGACGAAGGTGCTTCACTTCCATCTGTCGAACAATGCCGGGAAGGGATGGGACTCTCACCTCCCGGTCGACGAGGGGGTGCTGGCGCTGGACACGCTGCTCGACGAGGTGGCCCGGGACGGGTTCGCCGGGAGCATCTCCTTGGAGCTCGACCTGCGAACGCACCTCGGCGACGACCGCGCGATCAGGGAGCTGCTGGTACGGAACCGGGAGTTCTGTGAGCTCCGGCTGGCGGCCAAGACATGAGCATCCGCCTGTACATCGCCGAGGACACCGACCACGTCCGCAGGATGCTCGTCGACATCCTCGGCCTCCACGGGTTCGAGGTGGTTGGGTCGGCCGGCACCGGCGAGCAGACCGTCGACGAGCTCGAGGATGCCGACCCCGACGTGGTGGTCATGGACCTGAAGCTGCCGGGCATCGACGGCCTCGAGACCGCCAAGCGGATCCGTGAGATCCGCCCGGGCCAGCAGATCGTCCTGTACTCCGCCTACGTCGACGCCGACGTGGAGCGGCGAGCTCGGGAGGCCGGGGTGGCCGTGTGCGTCCCGAAGCTCTCCGGCGTGGAGGCCCTGGCCCGCGAGATCAGCGCCGTGGCGGTCGACCTCGGCCGCTGATCGATGCGTCGGTGGACGCTGGTGACGCTGATCGTCCTCCTGGCGCTGCTGGCCGCGGTGGCCGTCTACCAGATCCAGCTCGCCGGCCGGCGCGAACGGCTGGACCGGGACCGGCAGCCGACGCCGACGTCGACGGGCTAGCCGCGGCCGATCCGGCCGAGGTGGGTGTCCCGGAAGCCGCTGGTGTGTTTGAGGCCGTACCCGAGCATCCGATCCATCCCGATGTGGGCGAACCACACCAGGGCCACGGAAACCGTGACTGGCGATTCGGCCAGGATGCCGATCACGGCCAGCGCCGCCGGTCCCACGGTCGTGTGCAGCGCGTTGTACGTCATCGCTCCCACCCGCGGTCCGACCGCGTACCCGAGGATGCCGACGTCCGGCACCAGAAGGAGGAGGACGAACAGCAGCCAGCCGCCGTCCGCGCGGACGTACAGGAACACGGCCAGGGACAGGATCACCGCGCCTTCGAGCCGGAGGATCGCGGTGGGCAGGTCGCCGGGCCGGGCCACCTCTACAGGAACACGCTGCGACGATGCAGCAGGTTCCGGTAGAGCGTCTGCTGGATCTCGTCCCGGACCCGGTCGGTGAGCTCGAACACGGTCAGCGGGTCCTGCCAGGCGTCCTCGGCGTGGTCCGCTGTGGCGATCGGCTCGCCGAACTCGACCGTCCACTTGGTGGGGAACGGGATCAGGCCGAGCGGCCCCAGCCACGGGAACGTCGGCGTGATCGGGAAGTAGGGGAACCCGAACACCCGAGCCACCGTCTTCGCGTTGGCCAGCATCGGCATGATCTCCTCGGAGCCGACGATCGACACCGGGACGATCGGACAGCGCGCCCGCAGCGCCACTTCGATGAACCCGCCCCGTCCGAACCGCTGGAGCTTGTACCGCTGGGAGAACGGCTTGCCCACCCCCTTGAACCCCTCGGGGAACACGCCGAGGAGCTCGCCCGCCTCCAGCAGGCGGAAGGCGTCCTCGGCCGTGGCCAGGGTGTTCCCCGACTTCCGGGCCAGCTCGCCGATGAACGGCAGACGGAAGGCCAGGTCCGCGGCCAGAAGCCGGACGTGCCGGTGCGCGGGGTGCCCGTCCAGGACCCCGAACTTCAGCATGATCGCGTCCCAGGGGAGCGTCCCGGCGTGGTTCGAGGCCAGCAGGGCCGGCCCCTCCGCTGGAACGTTCTCCATGCCGATCCAGTCGATCCGCCACCACCGCTCGTGGAAGAACCGGGCGATCGGCGCCAGCACCGTCTCGGTGAGCTCCCGGTCGAAGCCGAACGCATCGATGTCGTACTCGCCGGTAAGTCGGCGGCGAAGAAACGCCAGCACCTCCTCGACGGCGTCCGGGGGTGGCGACTCCCGCCGCCGATGCACGCCGCACAACCCGTCGGGGCCCGAGGCGCGGTTGCGGCAGCGGCGCCCCGTCGCGGTGACGGCCCGGCACCGGTCGGGCCGATCTTCCTCGCGGGTGATCGGGATGACCTCGGCCACCGCTTACCTCCTCCCCGCCTGCTCGAACCGCTCCTGGTTCTTCCTCCGGAGGAACGCGGCCAGGTCCCGTTCCCAGTCCTCGAGCTGGCGCTCGGAGATCAGCCGGCGCATCCGCCGTTCCCTGGCGAAGTCGAGGAGGGCCGCCTTCGAGGTGAACCGGGCCTCGAACCCGAACCGCGTCTTCATCCGGGTGGCGTCGGCCACCCGGCCGTACAGAAGGTATCGGAGCTGGTCGGTGGCGAAGTCCACCACCCGCAACCGCCGCACCGCGGAGGCCATCGGCGCCACCAGCGGGAGGACCACCGGAACCCTCGGCCGGCCCATCAACCGCAGCGCCTGGGACAACAGGACCACGCCATCCCCGGCCACGTTGTAGATCCCCGGGTGGTCCCCGCGGACGGCCCGCCGGAGGATCTCGACGGCGTCGTCCTCGTGCACGAACTGGAGCCGCGGATCGTAGCCCATCGCCGTGGGCACGACCGGCAGGGTGAAGTACCGGGTCAGGGGCGTTTCGATCTCGGGGCCGATGAAGTTGGCGAACCGCAGCAGCGTCACCGCGACATCGGGACGACGACGGGCGAAGCTGCGGGCGTAGCGCTCCACCTCGACGGCGTCCTTCGTGTAGCCATGCCTCGGCTCCGAGCGCGACGCCATCTCCTCGGTGAACAGGGCCGGGTCCCGGGGGTCGGCGCCGTACACAGCGGTGGTGGACTTCATGACCACCTTCCGGACGCGTTCGGCCCGTTGGCACGCTCCGAGGAGCTGCATCGTCCCGATGACGTTGATCTCCTTCATCTGGGTCCGGCCCCCCACACCGGCGGGCGTGGCCAGGATGTGCAGGTGCACGACCGTGTCGACCTCGGTGGTCTGGAGGACCTTGACCGTGAGGGGGTTGCGGATGTCGGCGCGGACGAACTCGGTCCGCTCCAGATCCATCGAGGGCTCGTCGAGGCCCACCCCGACCACGTACTCGACCTCAGGGTCCTGCTCGAGGGTGCGGGCCAGGCGACCGGCCAGGTGCCCTGAGATCCCGGTGATGAGGACGCGCTGACCCACGGAGCCCTACCCTACCCGGCCCCGGGCGAGCACGGCCCGATCGCTGCGCCCCAGACCGAGCCGATCGGCCGCGCTGGCCATGTTGCACACCACGGCGACCCATCCGGCCGAATCGATCAGCACCCCGAGCTCGTCGCGGTCGAGGTCGCCGAACGTCGCCACGCGCCGCAGGGGGACGGAACCGCCCTCCGGATCCAGAACCAGAACCGGCTCCTCGGCCAGCCCGGCCTCACGCAGGTCCGCCGCCCTCGCCCCCAGCCGAAGGTTGCCGAACCGGTCGATCCCGATGACCGTGGTGGAGATCCTGTCGGACTCGACGAGCGGCTCACCGACCATCAGCTCGCTGAGCTCGTCGACGTCGATGGCTTCGCCGAGATCGGTCAGAGACTCGCCGGACGCCAGCCGTGCGGCGGCCGGGGAGAACACGTCCCGGGCGTGAAACGTCGAGGAGACGGGCCACGGGGAGACCCGGCCGGGATCGAGCGCCACAGCGCCCTCCGGGCCACCCAGGGCCATCAGCGCCAGCCCGAGGAGGCCGTTGTCCGGCGCCACCAGCGTGAGGCCGCCGGCGTCCACGGCCACGCCGCGCCGCTCCGTGCCCACGCCCGGGTCCACGACAGCGAGCACCACGGCCTCCGGCGGCGCGTACGGGACGGCGCCGGCCAGGGCCACCGCGCCGGCCATGACGTCCTCGGGCGGGATGCCGTGGGTGAGGTCGATGACCGGGACCGTCGGAGCGAGCCGGGCGATGACGGCGTGGCAGATGCCCACGTACTCGTCGTCGAGGCCAAAGTCGGAGAGGAACAGGATGGGCCGGCTCGGAGCGCTCCGGCCCATCCTCGCTACTTGCCGCGCTGCCGGCGCTGCCAGCGCGTCTTCTTCAAGAGCTTCTTGTGCTTCTTCTTGCGCATCTTCTTTCGCCGCTTCTTGATGACCGACGGCATGCGAGTCCTCTCAGTCGGAACCGAACAGGTTGCGAAGATCTACCTGGCGGGCCCGAAACCCCTCCTCGAGCCGTGCCGACCCTAGGATAAGGGCTTTGGGGGCATCCGCCACGGGCGAGATCAGCCGCAGAGCCGCCTCATCCGCGACGTGTTCGAGGTATCCCACCCCGATGCACTGACCCTTGCCGTCCGCCAGGCCCACCACGATGCGATCGAGGGCCGACAGATCGAACAGCGCCGGAAGGGCCGGCATGAACACGGTCGGACGGACGCGCCACCGCTGGAGCTGCTCCGCGAAGTACCGGCGCATGGAGTCCTCCCTGTTCTGGGCGCGCCGCTCCACCGACGCCGGGACGACGTCCGGGTGCACGTCGAGCGACACCACGTCGGCCGGGTAGAACCGGCGAAGCACCCCGAGCACCGGCTCGAGCTCCTGCCCCCGGGCCAATCCGACCACCAGGTCTGGCTGGAGCATGCCGACCTTGTGGAACTTCAGGATCTGCCCGTACACCCCCGAGACGAGTCCCGTGGTGTCGACCACCACGAGGTCGGCTCCGGCCGCCCGGGCCCGGTCGAGCAGCAGCCTGGCCCCCGAGACCAGCGGGAGGAGGTGGCCTTGCGGCGAAGTGGAGCCGACGAACGCGAGGTGATCGGCCCGAGCCAGCGCCTCGAGATCGGCCCGTGACCGGCACAGCCGCAGCCCCACCGTGGTGGGCGGACCGATGGTGCTCTGGCCGACATCGGCGTCGAGGTACCCCACCATGACCCCGGCATCGATACCGGCCTCGGTGATCCGCCTGGCCAGGGTGCTCTTGCCGGTGTCGAGCCCACCGACCAGCATCGTGACGCCCCGCTGGGCCACGGCCCGCGCGACGACCTCGTCGTATGGATCCATCCCGGGCCTCTCGAACGGCGGTCACCGTCCGCAGGCTCGGCTCCGTGCCCGGCCGGGCCTCACCCGGCCTCGGTATACCTGGAGTCCAGGTAGCGGTGGACGTCCTCCTCGCGGATGCGGTAGCCACGGCCGATGCGCACGGCCGGGATCTCGCCCTGGTTGATGATTCGGTACACGGTCATCTTGGACACACGCATCAGCTGGGCGACCTCGTTCACGGTCACGAAACGAGCCTCACGGAACGACCTTTGGGCCACGCTGACGGCATCGTAACAGACGCGAACGCGGCCGGTGCGTCCCACGCGGCACATCAGTCACAGCCGACGAAGTGCGACAATCGACCCGATGGTGGGTTCCCTGTACCTCGGGACCTCCGGGTTCGCGTACCCGGAGTGGATCGGACCGTTCTACCCCGAGGGTCTCAAGGCCGACGACATGCTCCCGGCGTACGCCGAACGGTTCCGCTCCGTCGAGATCAACTACACGTTCCGTCGGTTCCCCGCGGAGACGACCGTCCAGCGATGGGCCGAGCGCACGCCCGCGGGGTTCCGGTTCGCGTTGAAGGCGGTGGGCCGGATCACCCACACCCGGCGCCTTCGCGACGCCGACCAGGACGTCTCGGATTTCCTCGAGCGAGTCCGGCTGCTGGGCGAAGGCCTCGGCCCGATCCTGTTCCAGTGCCCGCCGAGCCTCCACTATGACGGTGGGCTGATCGAGTCGTTCCTGGCGTACCTCCCGCCGGTGGCGCCGTACGCGTTCGAGTTCCGACACGAATCCTGGTCCGAAGCTCGGGACCTCTTGGCGGAGCACGGGGTGGCGTGGTGTTTCGCAGAGACCGACGAGACGCCGGCCGAGGCGGAGCCGGTGCTCTCGGAGCCGTTCGCCTACCTCCGGCTCCGACGCGAGGAGTACCCCGACGAGCTGCTGGCTCGGTGGGCGGAGCGGATCGGCGCGGCGCTCGAGCGCGGGAAGGACGTGTTCGCCTACCTCAAGCACGAGGAAGGGGCCGGCGCGCCTCGCCACGCCGAGCGTCTCGCTTCGATGCTGGCCGGCTCGAGCTAGTCGAAGCGCGAGGCGATGACCTGGAAGCAGGGCCAGTACGTCTCGGGCTGGACGTTGTCGTCCATCACCGCGACCGGTCCGCCCCTCCCCTGCGCCCCGGCCACCACCAGCGCGGGGTCGTTGACGTCCGCGATCGAGACCGTGTCGACGCCGGCCTCGATGGCCGCCCCAGCGAAGCCGTGGTCGGCGAAGACCAGGTCGGGCGTCATCTCGGCCAGCATCCGCTCCATCGCCTCGGGGCTGTGGGTATGCAGCGCCGAGGCGCGGTCGGTGAGCACGGCCACGCCGGCGAAGTAGCGGATCTGGCGGCGCCGGCCGGACGTGTCCTCCCAGGTGAACCCCTCGAGCGGCCGGATCACCTTGGCGCCTCGATCCGACAGGAGCTTGCCGGTCTCCTGGTAGAGCACCGGGAGTCCGGTGGGATGACCGGTGGCCAGGAGGACCCGCTCTCCACGCCGGGCGGCCAGCGCCAGTCGATCGCCGATGGCCTCGAACGCATCGAGGACCCGGTCGGCATCGACCACCACGTGGCCGTGGAACACGGTGGGGTCCGGATCGATCCCCGCAGCCTCGGCCACCAGCCGGAGGACGTCGGCGTACGGGAGATCGCTGACCCCGGACAGGCCGAACAGCGAGTCGGGGTCGCCCTGGACCAGGCGCTTGATCTTCCACACCACGTTGGGCCGGTCGTGAGAGTTCACGCCCGCGGCGCCGCTCTCGAGCAGCGCCCGGCGCAGCGTCTCCCGGTCGTACTCGCCCGGGATCCAGTGCTCGGGTTCGGCGTGTGGTTTGCTTGCCACCACATCCATCCTATCGACGGAGGTCGCTGATGCCCGACAAGGTGGCCCTGGTCACGGGAGGCAGCAAGGGGATCGGTCGGGCCATCGCCCTGGCCCTGGCCGAGGACGGGTTCGACGTGGCGGTGGCCGCCCGAGGCCCCGAGGCGCTGGAGAAGACGGCGCGGGAGATCGAGGAGCGGGGCCGGCAGGCGCTGGCCGTGCCCACCGACGTGGCCGACCCCGAGGCGTGCCGGGCGCTGATCCAGCGGGTCACCGGCGACCTGGGCGGCCTGGACGTGCTGGTCAACAACGCCGGGGCGGCGCCGTTCCTGTCGACGTTCGAGTCGGCCCGGCTCCAGGGGTGGGAGAAGTACTTCCGGACCACGTTCACGAGTGCGGTGTACTGCACGCACGCCGCGGCCCAGGCGCTTCTGGCGCGCGAGGGTGCCTCCGTAATCAACGTGGCCTCCGTGGCCGCGTTCCTGGCCAGCCCAGGGCTCACGTACTACGCCGCGGCCAAGGCGGCGCTGGTGAGCTTCACCCAGACGCTGGCTCGAGAGTGGGCGCCGCACGGCGTCCGGGTCAACGCGATCGCTCCGGGCTTCGTCGAGACCGACATGAACTCGTCGGCCCGCGAGGATCCCTCCTACCACGAGATGATCCGCTCCCAGATCCCTCTCGGCCGCTGGGGCACCGCCGAGGACGTGGCCGGCGTAGCGCGGTTCCTGGTCTCGGACGCCGCCGCGTGGATGACCGGGTCCGTGATCGTCATCGACGGCGGGCAGTCCCTGTCGGTGTTCTCCGGCCCGTGATCCGCGGGAAGGTCTGCGTCGTCACCGGCGCGTCCAGCGGCATCGGCGAGGCGACCGTCCGGGCCCTCTCTCGGGCGGGTGCGACCGTGGTGCTGGCGGCCCGGCGCGCCGACCGGCTGCAACGGATCACCGAGGAGATACGCGCCGCGGGCGGTGAAGCGTCGTGGCACGCCACCGACGTGACGAGGCTCGAGGATCTCGAGGCGCTCCGGTCGCACGTCGAGGAGACGCACCGCCGCTGCGACGTCCTCGTGAACAACGCTGGCGTTCCCGGCCGAGGACGGTTCGCGGAGCTGCCGCTCGAGCGGATCCGCCTCGTCACCGAGACGAACTTCCTCGCAGTCCTGACGTGCACCAGGGTGTTCCTGCCGCTGTTGCTGGAATCGCGTGGGCACGTGGTCAACATGGCCTCGCTCGCTGGTCGATACGCGCTCCCCGGTGCTTCGGTCTACTCGGCCTCGAAGCACGCGGTCGTGGCGTTCTCGGAGTCTCTCAATGGTGAGCTCGGGTCTCGAGGTGTGATCGTAACGGCCGTCTGTCCGGGCTTCGTCGACACCGAGGGCTTCCCGCAGCCCAACGCCCCTCGGGCCGTGACGTTCACGGCCGAGCAGGTGGCCGCCAGGATCGTGGAAGTGATCGATCGGCGAGAGGTCGGGAGCGTACACATCCCGACGTGGGCCGGCCCCCTCTCCGCCGTGCAGGCGCTCGCCCCGCCTCTGTATCGGGGGATCGCCGGTCGTGTGGCACGCCGGTTCCGGCCGAGCGCCGACGGGTAGCAAGCGGCTGTGATTGGCGGACTGGTTCCTACGGCGGGGCCCGATCCTCCATCACCGAACCGTCCGGACGCCGGAACACAGGCCGACCATCCTTGAGCCCCAGGCTTAACCCGCCGCGTTCGT
Source organism: uncultured Actinomycetes bacterium (assembly GCA_937890785.1). Lineage (GTDB taxonomy): Bacteria > Actinomycetota > UBA4738 > UBA4738 > CALAEC01 > CALAEC01. The sequence goes on along the minus strand of CALAEC010000009.1, from coordinate 852 downwards.
GGATCGTCCGGTGGTGACGGCGGCACAGCAACAGGAGATTGGTCAACGATGTCGGGCCGCCGTCGGCCCAGTGGACCACGTGGTGGGCGTCGCACCACGAGTGCGGCCGGTCGCAGCCGGGGAACCGGCACCCGCGGTCCCGGACGATCACGGCCCGCCGCAGAGCAGGGGAGACCACCGGCGTCCGGCGGCCCACGTCCAGCGGCTCCGACCGGCCAGCCAGGACCACCCGCCGGATGGAACCGTCGCAAACGATCCGCCGCCCCAGCTCGGGGTCGACAGGCCCGGCGTGGTCCAGCTCGCTGAGCCGACTGGGGTGTGCGCCGTTACCGTCGTTGTGGCCGCTCTCGGCCAACGCATCCGTCCCCACGGTTATCGTCACATGGGGCCGCTCCCCTGCCACGGTGGGCCGGTCGCCGAGATCGAGCCACTGCCGGCACACCTCGCCGAGGGCGTCGGCCCGCCGCTGGGCGGGTGACCGCGTGTCGTCCGTCGCCGCCGTCCGTGACTCCGCATCGAGCACCGCCCGGAGCGCGGTGAGCAGGGTCTCCCCGGTCTCCGGGTCGAGGTCGCCGTCAACGCGGACCATCCCCATGAACGTGACCGAGGCGTGGAGGCGCCGCCGCTCCCGGAGCTTCTCCTCCCCGCCGAGGGCAGCCTCCCGCTCCGCCGCCTGCCGCCAGTACGCGGCCACTCGGCGGACGTCCTGCATCGAATGGATCCGGGCCGCCTCGACCAGCGTGGCCTCACTGGAGCGAAACGCTTCGTGGTCGGCGTCCCGAGCGTCCACCAGCACCCGGGCCGCAGACATCGACAGGTCGCCATCCTCGAGGGCTCCCCGGGTCACCGGCA
>CALAEC010000008.1 GCA_937890785.1 uncultured Actinomycetes bacterium | reverse complement strand
CTCCCGATGCCTCGCGGCGAGCCCGCAGGAACTGCCGGACGAACATCCGGATCTGGTCGAGCATCGGATCCGGGGGGCTAATCTGCTCCGCGTCGAGAATCTCGGCTCGTCCGTCCGCAGGATTAAGGTCGCCCACGGTGAGCCGCTCGGAGGCCACATAGCTGGCACTCTCCGGTGTGACGATGATGACGTAGACGACGGCGGTTCCGTCGCTGCGAGGATGGAGGCCCTGGAACTGAAAGGATCCGCCTCGAACGTAGCTGTAAAGCGATAGGCCGGAAGCTTCTTCGGCGAAGCGGTCATTGGCCACAGGAGAGAGGAACACCTCGGCTCCGGACCCTTCCACTCGACGGGTCATGAAGCTGCGGACGGTCGTGTAGAGATCGAACAGGTCCCGGTGCCGGCGAACGAAATCATCCCCGATCACAACGAGCAGGGTGCGCGGGTCGATTCGTGGTCGGAGCTCGGCCCCGGGGAAGAAGCGGTCGCGGAGTTCGAGTGCCTCCGCCTCCCGATTCGGGTGGCAATAGATCGTGGTGACCTCCTTCAGGTCATCAGAGAGCAGCATGGGTAGCGACTCGATACCGTCGTCAGCGAGCAGCGCTCGTGCGAACTCACCAGCGCCCTCCTGTGAGCTCCGGTTTCCGATGTGGAGACCTACGAACTGGTCCGTCATCGGTGTCACGGAGATCGTTGGGCCGGGGGCTGGCCCGGCTGGACGCAACCCGCTTGTGCGGAAAGCGGCGAAGGCCAGGCCGATCCCCCCGCCCGCAACGGCCAGCGCCAGGACGCCCGAGGCGATTCGCCTGGTCCGCCGACGGCGATCGGCCCGATTCAGGACTGCGTCGAGCGCCCCGGGTTCGGAACGGACCCGGCCAGCCTCGCCGTCCAGGAAGTCGTGGAGGTCAGGCATCGATCTCACCTCGCAGCAGGTCTCGGAGCGCCGCCCGGGCGCGGTGGAGCCTCGTTCGCACGGCCCCGGCGCTGACCCCGAGCGCCGCGCCGGCTCCCTCGTCGGTCATCCCGAGCCACTCGACCAGCACCACGGCTTCCCGCTGGCCGTCGGGGAGGGCGGCGAGCGCTCGATGGACGGCCGAGCGGTCCTCGATGGCCTCCTGTTCGTCCGGTCGCGGGTCCGGCCGAGCCGCCTTCCTCGCGGCCACGGCCAGCCGGCGGAGCCGGCTCCGCCGGAGGTTCAGCGCGGTCCGGTACAGGTAGCCGATCGGGTCCCCCATGTCGCGCACCCGCTCCCACCGTTCGAGCACCCTGACGAACGCCTCCTGGGCCAGGTCCTCGGCCTCGTGGCGGTCGCCCGTGGCCAGGTACATGGCTCTGAGCAGCCGCTCGTGGTGGGCGTGGAAGAAGTCCTCGAAGGCCTCGATGCGCTCCTCCACGGCCGGCTCGCTCATCACGGCCATCGTGATGGAAACGCCGGAGGGCCGGGTCCCGTTACCGGTCAGTCGCCTGCCACGAAGAAAAGCCAGGTCCCGTCGCGATCGATCCCCACCCGCCAGCCGAGGTACAGGCCGGCCTCCTGGAAGGAACGGATGTCCTCCCTCGCGTGGATCGCGGTGAGCGCCTCGATGTCCTGCTCGTCCCACGTCGCGGGATCCTCGGTGGCCTGGGCCGGCCACACGAACACCCCGCGGTCGACCCCCGGCTCAGTTCCGAGGACGCCCGGGAGGACGTCGCCGATCACCGGCACGTGGCCCTCTGACTCGAGCCGCTTCCAGTAGCGAATCGGGTCCGTATCGCCGCCGAATGAGAACGTGAACCCCTCCTCGGGGATGAGGGCCCGCAGCGCTTCGAAGTCATGCCCCTGCGCCGCCGCTTGGATCGCCTCCCTGGTCTCTGCTACCCGTCTCGGGAGCGCGATCTGCGGCTCGGACGTGCTCGCCTCCGTCCCGCCGGCGATCGGCGTGGCGATCCGGGAAGAAGTCAGGGCCAGCGTCCGT
>CALAEC010000007.1 GCA_937890785.1 uncultured Actinomycetes bacterium | reverse complement strand
AGGAGCACCGCCTGGGCCACGTTCGTGTCCTGGTACTCGTCGAGCAGGACCACCGGGAACCGCTCGCGGAAGGCCCCGCCGACCTCGGGGTGGCGCTCGGCCAGCTCACACGCCAGCGCGATCTGATCCCCGTAGTCGATGGCGCCGATCTCCCGCTTCCGCCGGGCGTAGAGGCCGATCAGCGTGGCCAGCTCCGACCGCTTCAGGAGCGTCTGACGATCCCACACGTCGTCGCGGCTGGTGCCGGTGATCTCGGCGGCGAGGCGGCGGCTTTCCTCGGCCACCGCCTCGGGGTGGGCCAGATGGTTCGCCATCTGGTCGGCCAGCCGGAGGGCCTCGCCGATGATGTAACTCGAGCGCACCTCGAAGTGCTCAAACTCGACCTCGTCGAGCAGCGAGGCCATCAGCTGCCACTTCTGGGCTTCGGTGAGGAGCCGGGGACCGGGCTCCAGACCCATGCGAAGGCCGTAGTCGTCGAGGAGGCGGGCCGCGAACGCGTGGTAGGTGAGGATCGTGGGCTCCTCGCCCTCGGGGAGGCCGAGCCCCTCGACCGCGCGGAGCACCCGTTGGCTGAGCTCCTCGGCGGCCTTGTTCGTGAACGTGAGGCACAGGATCTGCGACGGCATGGCGCCGCGGTTCCCCTCGCCCTGCAGCCGGCCGGTGGCCACCAGCGTCAGGTACGCCACCCGCGCGGCCATCACCGCGGTCTTGCCCGAACCGGCGCCGGCGATCACCGCGACCGGCGTGAGCGGATGGCTGAGCGCCTCCCACTGCTGAACCGTGGGGACGCGACCGCCCATCGCCGTGACCACCTCGGGCGGCGCCTGGTCGTACGGCCGCTCGTCAGGCCGCGCGAACCGGAGGACGCTGCCCGTCACGGCGTCACCTCGGCGCCCTGCGGCCACACGGGGCAGATCGGCTTGAAGCTGCACCACATGCAGTCGGCCTCGGGGCTTGGTGCGAAGTCCTCGCGGCGCACGGCATCGAGGAGCTCACGGATCGTCGATTCCGCCCAGGCCTCGTACTCGCCGATGCCCATCATCCGTTCCGGCTTCACCGACAGGTGCTTGTAGCCGCCGTCGGCGCCCTCGGCGAACAGGTAGGCCAGCTCGAGGAGCTGTGGCTCGCCGAGCTCGGCGAGCTCGGGCGTCCGCTTCATCGCCAGGTAGTACGCGCCGAGCTGCAGGCTCATCTGGACCTTCTCCTGGCTGGGCAGGTACTTCGAGGTCTTGTAGTCCACGACCCTCGTTCCGTCCTCGCCGAACCGGTACACGGCGTCGATCCGGCCGCGGATCACGGCGCCGTCGAGGGGGAACTCGAACCGGGCCTCGGAGGCGATCGGCTCGCCGAGCGTGTCGTCGGCCAGCCACTGCCGGAGCATCTTCTTCGCGTCGAGGAGGCGCTGGCGCTCCAGGGCCCGGTTCGGGAACACGTCCTCGCGCCAGGCCGCCTCGAGCGCTTCGAGGATGGCGTCCTCGGTCCGCTCGAGCTCGCCGCGCTGGACCCGGTCCACGATGTCGTGAACCAGCGATCCCATCCACATCTGGTGGCTCCGCTCGGGATCGAGCCCCATCTCGACCCCGTAGAGGTACTGAAGGCCGCAGTTCTCGAGGGTGCCGAACCGCGAGTACGAGGTGCGGATCTCGCCCTCGTGGAGCGGCCGGCCGGGATCGGTCCAGTCGCGGCCGCTCCACCAGGCGTGGGGCTCGGCCCCCGCCGCCGGCAGCGACGCCAGGGCCGCCAGCCGCTCCACGCGAGGAGAGCCACGATCGGCCAGCGTGCGCCGCAGCGACGCCTCCAACGTCAGCAACGAAGCCGCCGCCGGGATCTGTCCGCCGGCGCCGTCCCACGACGCGCCGAGGCGCGCGGCGAACCGCGACGGCGTTCGCGGCTGGCGCGCGCTGGTCGAGCGGCTTGCCGTCAGGACGGTTCGGCGCCGGGCCCGGGACACCGCGAGGCGGAACAGCGCCCGTTCCGAGGCCAGGCGGTCCCGCGACCGGGCCGACGGCGGCTTCGGATCCACGATGGCGTCGAGCTCCACCAGCGAGGCGCCGTGCCCGAGGCTCGGAAACTCGCCCTCGAGGCACCCGACCACCAGCGCGACCTCAAACTCCATCCCCTGAGCCCGATGCGCGGACACGATGCGGACGGCGTGGGGCTGGCGTTCCTCGGGAGGGATCCACGGGTCCGGACCGAACTCGGCGGCGTCGAGCGTGTCGAGGTAGTCGGCGGCCGCCGCCCCCGGCCTTCGCTCCACGAACCGCGAGAGCACGCCGGCCAGCGCGGCCAGCGCGTCGAGGTCCCGGCTCGGCTCCTCACCACCGACCAGCTCGCGGAACCACGGGAGGCGTTCCCACACCGCGTGGAACAGCTCGTCCGGCCCGACCCGGTCGGCATCCCGCTCGAGGTCCCGGACCAGGTCGCCGAAGTGCTCGACAGCGCGCGACAGGTCCTCTGGGAGGTCATCCGGCACGGCTTCGACCAGCGAGAGGAGCGATCGGTCGCGCAGGCGAGCCTCGCGACGAAGCCGCCGAAGCGCGTGCGGATCGAGGCCGACCACCGGCGACAGCAGGAGCCGCTCGAGCAGCTGCGGTCGCCGGTCCGGGCGGAGGACGTACCGGAACAGGTCGATCACGGGGCGGTTGGCGGGCTCGGTGGCCACCGCGGCGGCCTCGGCCACCACCACGAACGGAACGCCGTGGCGGTTGAGCGCGTGCCGCAACGCGGTGAGATATTGGCCGTAGCGGCGGACGATCACCGCCATGGCATCCCATGGGACGCCCTCCTCCACCCTCGCTCGGAGCAGCTCGTGTGCGGCGGCGTCGGCCTCCTCGCCGGGATGGTTGAAGACCATCGCCCGGAGGCCGGGCTCGGGCGCAGGCTCATCGGGTTGCTGGGGCCGGTCCAGGCGGGCCAGTGCCCCCGGAGCGACGCCGCGGCGGTGCACCTCGGCCAGCTCGACCCGCCGGAGCCCCGGCAGGCTCCGGTCCAGGCGATCGAGCGGCTCACGGCTCCCGCCCCGGTAGGCGAACACGTGCCCCGCGGGATCGGCGGCCACCACGACGCTCCGGGCAGCCCGGCCGAGGGCCTCGAGGATGGCCTCGGTGGCATGGGTGGCGTCCTGGTAGTCGTCGATGAGGATGTGCGGATACGCCTCCTCCTCGGACAGGTCGCGGCGGAGGAGCGTGGCGGCCTGGAACAGCAGGCCGGCGAAGTCGGTCCGCCCCCCGGCAACCTGGGCGTCGAGATACCGGCTGTAGAACCTCGCCAGCTCCTCGTACTCCGGCCGCCCGGCTCGGCGGGCGGCCTCGGCGAGCGCTTCCGGGGTGAGGAGCCGTTCCTGGGCCCGAAGCACCAGGTCCGCAACCTGCTGGGCGAAGCCGCGGACCTCAAGGAGCCGACCGAATGAGGGCCAGGCATCCGGCCGATCGCCGGCCAGGAGCTCTCGGACCACGGCGTACTGCTCCGGCGCCGTGAGCACCTGGGGTGGCTCCGCATAGCCGAGGTCCCGGAACCGCCGGCCAACCACGCGGTAGGCGAACCCGTGGACGGTGAACACCGGGACCTCCGGCAGCGACCGGGCCAGCCGGCGGACCAGCGCCTCCCGGGCCTCGCGAGCGGCCCGGCGGGACAGGGCGAACAGGGCCACCCGTGCTGGGTCGGCGCCGCCCTCCACCAGCCGGACGAACCGCTCCCGGAGGAGAAAGGTCTTCCCCGTCCCCGGGGGCCCGGTCACCAGCAGCGGTCCCGAGGCGTGGTCCAGGACCAGCCCCTGGGCGGGGTCGGATTCGAGGGGGCCGACGCTCACGCCCTCATGCTAGCCCCCGCCACCGACACGCCCGGTGGCTCAGGCCCGGGCGCACCAGTACAGCTCGGTCACGTAC
>CALAEC010000006.1 GCA_937890785.1 uncultured Actinomycetes bacterium | reverse complement strand
GCCAGCAGGAACTGGAGGCCCTGGAACTCGATCACCGGCCGGCCGAACTGGGTTCGGTCCCTGGCGAAGGCCACGGCTGTGTCCAACGCGGCCTGGGCCAACCCGACGGAGGACGCGGCGATCCCCAGCCGGCCACCGTCGAGCGCGGCCAGGGCCACCGTGAACCCCTGACCCTCCTCCCCGACCAGGTTGTCTCCGGGCACGCGGCATCCGTCCAGCAGCACCTCGCGCATCGGTGAGGCGTGCCACCCCATCTTGGTTTCCTTGGCCCCGAAGTCGAGGCCCGGCCACCCCTTCTCCACGGCGAACGCGGAGATCCCCTGGGGACCCTCCTGGCCGGTCCGGGCCATCACCAGGTAGTGCTCGGCCTCGCCGGCGTGGCTGATGAACCGCTTCGAGCCAGTGAGCCGCCAGCCGTCGCCGTCGCGCTCGGCCCGGGTCCGGAGGGCCGCGGCGTCCGACCCGCTGGACGCCTCGGACAGCGCGTACGCCCCCAGCCACTCGCCGGAGAACAGCTTCGGCAGGTACTTCTCCTTCAGCGCCTCCGAGCCGAAGTCGTGCACCCCGAACGCGGAGAGGTGGTGGACGGACAGGCCCACCGCCAGGGAGAGAGACCCCGTGGCCACCTCCTCCAGGACGGCCAGGTACAGGAGGTACGGCTGGCCGCCGCCCCCGTACCGCTCCTCGTACGGGATGCCTCCCAGGCCCATGGCGCACAGGTCGCGGAAGTGGTCACGGGGGAACTCGCCCCGCTCCTCGAACCCGACGATCTCCGGCCGGATCCGATCCCCCACGTAGGCCCGGACCGCGGCGACGAGGTCGCGCTGCTCGGGGGTGAGGCCGAAGTCCCGATCCATCGGCCCTCAAGCCTACCGGCCGACGGGGGTCGGCGGGGGCGCCTATCCTGTGCCGAATGCGCCTGTACAACTCGCTGACCAGGCGGGTCGAGGAGGTCCGGCCGGCCGACGGCCACACCGTTCGGATGTACTCGTGCGGTCCCACCGTGTATCGGTACGCCCACCTCGGCAACATGCGCACGTTCATGCTCGGCGACCTGATCCGCCGGGCCCTTCGCTTCGAGGGGCAGGGCGTCCGCTGGGTCATGAACATCACCGACGTCGGACACATGACGGATGACGTCGGCGAGGAGGCCCGCGACCGTATGGACATCGCCGTGGCGGACGAGGGCCTGGCGCCGCTGGAGATCGCCGCCAAGTACACCGCGGCATTCCTCGAAGACGCCGACGCACTCGGCATCGAGCGGGCCGACCAGTACCCCCGGGCCACCGACCACATCGTCGAGATGACCGAGCTGACCCGCATCCTCATCGAGAAGGGCCATGCCTACGAGGTCGACGGCAACGTGTACTTCGACGTCTCCTCGTTCCCCGGCTACGGGACGCTCTCCGGCAATACCCTCGACAAGCTCCAGCCGGGCCACCGGCAGCTGGAGACCGATCCGAGCAAGCGCCACCACGCCGACTTCGCCCTGTGGAAGCGGGCCGGCGCGAACCGGCTGATGAGGTGGGACAGCCCCTGGGGCGAGGGGTTCCCCGGCTGGCACATCGAGTGCTCGGCGATGTCGATGAAGTACCTGGGCGAGCGGTTCGACGTCCACACCGGGGGGGCCGACCTCAAGTTCCCCCACCACGAGGACGAGCGGGCCCAGTCCGACGCCGCGACCGACCACGAGGTGGTCTCGATCTGGGTCTACGGCGGCTTCCTCCAGTTCTCCGGGCAGAAGATGGCGAAGTCGAAGGGCAACATCACCCGGGTCACCGAGCTCGCCGAGCAGGGCGTCGACCCGCTGGCCTTCCGGTTGCTGTGCTTCGGGACCCGGTACCGGAGCGAGATGGACTTCTCGTGGGAGGCCTTGGAGGCCGAGGACCGCCGGCTGACCCGCCTCCGTCAGCGCATGGCGGATTGGAAGGACGCCGA
>CALAEC010000005.1 GCA_937890785.1 uncultured Actinomycetes bacterium | reverse complement strand
CCTCGCATGGCCTCCTCCTTCCAGTAGCGGCGCTCCACCGTAGGCGCGGGGGTGATCCTGAGGCAAGAGAGGTTCCACATCCTTTGGTTATTCTTGGTCTTTTGGTCTCATGTGCACGGTATGTGCGATGGAGGTCTGCCCTCAGCAGGTCCCGGAGTCAACCGCGAACGACCCCGAGCTGCGAGCAGCGTCAGGTCTGATCCGCCTCAGGCCGGTCGGATCGAGGCAGAGATGGCCTCGGCGTGGGACCGGGCCTCCTCCTCGGTCTCGGCCTCGACCATCACCCTGACGACCGGCTCCGTCCCAGAGGGACGCACCAGGACCCGCCCGCGCTCTCGGAGCGCGTCCTCGGCCCCCCGGATCGCCTCGGCCACCTCCGGCGAGGACATCGCACCTGCCGGGTCGTCGACGGCGACGTTCTCCAGCACCTGGGGGAACCGCCGCATGGCGGAGGCCAGCTCCGCCACCGAGACACGCCGCCGGGCCGCGAGCGTCAGGAACCGCACCGCGGTGAGGAGGCCGTCGCCCGTGGTGGCGTGGTCGAGGAAGATCACGTGACCCGACTGCTCGCCACCGAGCGCGGCGCCGACCCGGCGCATCTCTTCCAGCACGTATCGGTCGCCGACCTGTGTTTCCAGCACCGTGACCCCCGCCGACTCCAACGCCTGGCGGAGCCCCAGGTTCGCCATCACGGTCACCACCACGGTGTCCTTGGCCAGCCTCCCCGCCTCCCGCATGGCCAGCGCGCAGGCCGCGATGACCTGATCACCGTCGATCACGGTGCCGTCGGCGTCGGCGAACATGGCCCGGTCCGCGTCGCCGTCGAAGGCCACGCCGGCGTCGGCGCCCCGGTCGACGACGGCCGCCGCCACGACCTCGGGGTGGGCAGCCCCGCAGCCGTCGTTGATGTTCGTCCCGTCGGGCTCGGCGTGGATGGGCTCGACCTCCGCCCCGAGCCGGCGGAGGGCCGTGGGGCCGAGTCGGAACGCCGCGCCGTTGGCGCCGTCGACCACGACCCGCATCCCGTCGAGCGGCGCCACGGCCGCGGCCGCGAGGTGGTCGAGGTAGCGGTCCGGCTCCTCCACTGCGTCGACGATGCGGCCCACGCTCCCGCCCTCGGGACGTGGCCCGTCACCCTCGCGGACCAGCCGTTCGATCTCGTCCTCGACCTCGTCGGGCAGCTTGAAGCCGTCGCCCGAAAACAGCTTGATGCCGTTGTCCTCGGCCGGGTTGTGGGAGGCGGACACGACCGCCCCGGCCTGCGCCTGGAGGTCCTGGGTCATGAACGCCACGGCCGGGGTGGGGACCATGCCCACTCGGAGGACGTCGCCGCCGGCCGAGCAGGCCCCCGCGGCAATGGCCGATTCGAGCATCAGGCCGGAGATCCGGCTATCCCGCCCGATGACCAGGCGGGGTCGGTCATCGCCGCCGAGTGCCGTGATGGCCGCCCGGCCGATGGCGAACGCCAGCTCCGGGGTGAGCTCGCGGTTCGCCACACCTCGCACGCCGTCGGTCCCGAAGAGCCTCGTCACGCGGGGAATCCTACGGGGCGGCCGCGGCCGCTATCGCTTCGAGTACTGGGGGGCCTTCCGGGCCTTCTTCAGCCCGTACTTGCGACGCTCCTTCTCCCGGGCGTCCCGGGAGAGGAACCCTTCCTTTTTCAGGGCGCCCCGGAGGGAGGCGTCGAGCTCGATGAGGGCCCGGGCGATGCCGTGGCTGAGGGCCCCGGCCTGGCCGGTGACGCCGCCACCCTCGAGCCGGGCCACCACGTCGACCTCCTTCTCCTTACCCGCGGCCCGCAGGGGCGCCGTGGCCAGGACCCGCTGGGTCCGGGACGGGAAGTACTCCTCGAGCGAGCGCCCGTTGAGGTCGAACCGGCCGGTCCCCGGCGAGACCCGAACCCGGACCACGGCTTCCTTCCGTCGGCCGGTCGCATCCACCCTCGTCTCGGTGGCGGCCATGGTCTCAGCCATCGCTGGGGACCTCGCCGAGCCGCAGCTCCGTGGGGCGCTGGGCCTGGTGCGGGTGATCGGGTCCGGCATACACCGATAGCTTGCGGAGCATCTGTCGGCCCAGCCGAGTCTTCGGCAACATGCCGCGGACCGCCTGCTCGATCAGCCGCTCGGGATGGCGCTCGGCCAGCCGCTGGTAGGGGATCTCCTGCAGCCCGCCCGGGTACTGGGAGTGGCGGTAGTACACCTTCTTGCCCTCCTTCTCCCCAGTGAGCCGAACCTTGGCCGCGTTGATCACCACGACGTGGTCACCGACGTCGACGTGGGGAGCCCAGGTGGGCTTGTGCTTGCCTCGGAGGACCCCAGCGACCTCCGAGGCCAGCCGCCCCAGGACGGCCCCTTCGGCGTCGATCACGTACCAGCCCCGCTGGACGTCCTTCGGCTTCGGCATGTACGTCTTCATCGCTCTCCGGGTTTTGCACCCGCGCGAGACCTTCCGCGCGCTCGTGGGTGGACCCCATAGTGTACAGAAACCAGGGTGAGGCCGTGCGGCGGGGCGATGGGCCCGGCCGCGGCCCGGTCTCGGGCGGCCAGGATCGTCGGCATGGCCTCGGGCGTCAGCCGGCCCTCCCCCACGGCCACCAGCGTGCCCACCAGGCTGCGGACCATCTGGTGGAGGAAGCTCTCCGCCCGGGCCCCGATCTCGAGAACCTCGCCGGCCGGGCGCACCGACAGCCGCTCCAACCGCCGAACGGTGGGCCGGCCATCCTTGGGCGGCCGGCAGAACGAGGCGAAGTCGTGCTCCCCGACGAGGAAGCCGGCGGCACGCCGCATGGGCGACACCGCGAGCCGTCCCGGGCGGTGCCACTCGTACCGCGCCGTGAACGGGTCGGCGACCCCGGCGACTCGGATCCGGTACCGGTAGGACCGCGCGGTGGCGCTGCGGCGGGCGTCGAATCCGGCCGGGGCGAGGGAGGCCCCACGGACCACGACCTCCGGGGCCAGCATCCCGTTCAGGACCCGCTGCACGCGCTGGGGCTCCGCGTCGGCCTGGAAGGAGACGACCTGGCCCTCGGCGTGGACCCCCGCATCGGTCCGCCCGGCCACCGACAGGCGTGGGGAGCTCCCCATGATCCGCTCCAGGGCGCCGAGGAGGGCTCCCTCAACCGTCCGGCCTCCGGGCTGGCGGGCGAATCCCTGGAACCCGGTGCCGTCGTACGCCAGTAGGAGCTTCAGAACGGCCACGCCCCCGAGCCTCCCGCGGGCGGGGCTACTCCTCGACCTGGCGGTCGACCAGCTCGATCACGGCCATCGGGGCGCCGTCGCCCTTCCGCGGCCCCAGCTTCAGGATCCGCGTGTAGCCCCCCGGGCGGTCGGCCATCCTCGGCCCGATCTCCGCGAACAGCCGGTGCACCACGTCGCGGTCCGGGACGACCTTCAGGGCCTGCCGCCGGGCGTGTACGTCGCCGCGCTTGGCGAACGTGATGAGCCGCTCGGCCAGCGGCCGGAGGGCCTTGGCCTTGGCCTCGGTGGTCCGGACCTTGTCGTGCTCGAACAGCGCCGCGGCCAGACCGCCGAGCATGAGCCGCTCGTGCGGAGGGCCGGAGCCCAGCCTCGGTCCCTTCCGCGGCCTCGGCACTACACCTCCCGGAGGCCCAGCCCGAGCTCGTCGAGCTTCGCCTTGACCTCGTCGATCGACTTCTGCCCGAAGTTCCGGATGTCGGTGAGCTCCTGCTCGCTCCGCTGGATCAGCTCGCCGACGGAGTTGATGCCCTCGCGCTTCAGGCAGTTGTACGACCGCACCGAGAGGTTCAGCTCCTCGATCGGCAGCGCCAGGTCGCCGGCCATCTCACCCTCGCCCTCGGCCGGGCCAAGGGACAAGCCGGGGCTCTCCGAGAGCTCCCCGAACAGGCTGGCCAACTCGACCAGCGTGGTTCCCGCCGAGGCCACGGCTTCGCGCGGCGACACCGAACCGTCGCTCTGGACGTCGAGGATCAGCCGGTCCCGGTCGGTCATCTGCTCGACCCGGGTGGCCTCGACCGCGTACGAGACCCGGCGGACCGGCGAGAAGATCGAGTCCACCGGGATCACGCCGATGGGATCCCGCGGCTTCTTGTTCTGCTCCGCAGAGCGATACCCGACGCCCCGCTCCACCGTGAGCTCCACCTCGATCGAGGCGGTCCTCCCCAGCGTGGCGATGTGCAGCTCGGGGTTGAGGATCTCCACGCCGGCCGGTGGGGAGATGTCCCCGGCCTTGACCTCGCCCGGCCCCTTGGCCTTCAGGTACAGCGTGGCTGGCTCCTCCATCTCCGAACGGATCACCATGTCCTTGACGTTCAGCACGATGTCCGTGACGTCCTCGGTGACGCCCGGGATCGTGGAGAACTCGTGGAGCACACCCTCGATCTTGATCGAGGACACGGCCGCGCCGGGGATCGAGGACAGCAGCGTCCTCCGAAGTGAGTTGCCCAGTGTGTATCCGAATCCGGGCTCGAGCGGCTCGATGATGAACCTGGCCCGCGTCGGGCTGACGCTCTCTTCCTGGATCCGTGGTCTCGCGACGATCAGCACCCTGCATTCCTCCTCCGGCGGGGGATCATCCACTCCTGCCCCGCCACTCGAGCCGGCTCTCGGCCGGCCTGCTTCCTAGACCCGCCGGCGCTTCCGGGGCCGGCAGCCGTTGTGCGGCACGGGGGTCACGTCCTGGATGCCCAGGATCTCCAGGCCGGTCGCCGCCAGCGACCGGATGGCCGTCTCCCGCCCCGAGCCGGGGCCCTTCACGAACACCTCGACCTTCTTCACGCCGTGCTCCTGGGCCCGGCGGGCGGCCGCCTCCGCGGCGAGCTGGGCGGCGAACGGCGTGGACTTCCGGGACCCCTTGAAGCCGACGTTGCCGGCCGACGCCCACGAGATCGTGTTCCCGTCGAGGTCGGTGATCGTGACGATCGTGTTGTTGAACGTCGACTTGATGTGGGCCGCCCCGTGGGCGATGTTCTTCTTCTCCTTCTTCCGGGTCTTCTTCTTCGGCTTGGCCACCTACTTCGCCTTTCGCTTCACGCCCACGGTCTTCTTCGGCCCCTTGCGGGTCCGAGCGTTCGTGTGGGTTCGCTGCCCGTGGACGGGCAGGCTCCGGCGATGCCGCAGCCCCTGGTACGCCCCGATCTCGATCTTGCGCTTGATGTCCTGGGCCACGTCCCGGCGCAG
>CALAEC010000004.1 GCA_937890785.1 uncultured Actinomycetes bacterium | reverse complement strand
CGGTACCCGTCGGAGAGCCGGAGCATCCTGGTGCGGTCCTCCGACTCCAGCCGGAGCACGACGGCCGTCGCGCCCGGGTGGGCGGCCAGCGTCTGCTTCAACCGGGTCACCAGCCCGTTCGTGCACTCGGCCGTCGGCACGGAGAGGAGGAGTGGATCAGACCCGTTCGCGCTGGGGCCGGCCGGAGGCGCCGGGGCCGGCCCGGCGGCGTCGAGCGCACGAACCTCTGAGGCCACCACCTGGAGCTCCCGGCCGCGCAGATCGATGCGCCCACGGACCAGCACGATGCGGTCCGGGGCGATCAGCTCGGACGCCTGCTCGTACACGGACGGGAAGCCGACGACCTGCACGCCGCCCGCGAGATCCTCGATGCGGAACACCACGTACGGCTCCCCCTTCCGGCTGAACCGCCGCGCCAGCGCGGTGATGATGCCGCCGATGCGGACCACGTCGCCGTCCCCGAGGGAGGGGAGGTCGACGATCTGCCGGTCGGTCTGCGCCTCCAGCCGATCCTTGACCTCGAGGAGCGGGTGATCGGTGACGAACTGGCCAAGCATCTGCTTCTCCTGAAGGAGCAGCTGCCCCTTCTCGAACTCCTCGCCCCGCAGCACCGACTCGTCGATCTCGTGGCCGGCCTTCCCGGGGCCACCGAACAGGGAGAACTGGCCGGCGGCCTCGGCCCGGCGCTCTCCGAGGATCGGCCAGGCCACCTTCTCGTAGCCCTCGATCAGCCCCCGCCGCGTGTAGCCCAGCGAGTCGAACGCACCGGCCAGGATCAGGCTCTCCAGCACCTTGCGGTGGAGCACGCCGGGATCGACGTTCCGACAGAAGTCCGTGAACGACCGGAACGGCCCCTTGGTGGTCCGGGCCTCGATGATCTGGTGCACGGCGGCGGCGCCCACGTTGCGGACCGCCGACAGCCCGTACCGGATCTCCCCATCGGCGGGCGTGAAGTCGAGATGCGAGGCGTTCACGTCCGGCGGGAGCACGGTGATCGCGGCGACGCGGCAGGCGTTGAGGTAGAAGGGCTTGCGGTCCTTGTCGTCCTTCACGCTCGTCAGAAGCGCCGCCATGTACTCCACGGGGTGATGCGCCTTCAGGTACGCGGTCTGGTACGCGATCAGCGCGTACCCGCACGCGTGCGAGGCGTTGAAGCCGTAGTCGGCGAAGGGCACGATCAGGTCGAAGACGTCCTGGGCAAGCCGCTCGGGGTAGCCGTTGGTGACCGCTCCCTTGACGAAGGTCTCCCGGTGCGGGACCAGCTCCTCGCGGATCTTCTTCCCCATGGCCTTCCGGAGCAGGTCGGCCTGGCCCATCGTGTAGCCGGCCATCCGCACGGCGATCTCCATGACCTGCTCCTGGTACACGATCACGCCGTAGGTCGGCGCCAGGATCGGCTCGAGGTCGCCGTGCGGGTACGTGACCGGCCTGCGGCCGTGCTTCCGCTCCGCGTACTCGACGTGCATGTTCGCGGACAGCGGCCCCGGCCGGTACAGGGCCACCAGGGCCATCAGGTCCTCGAACCGGTCGGGAGCGAGCTGGCGGATCAGCGATCGCATCCCGGCGCCCTCGAGCTGGAACACCCCCGTGGTCTCGCCCTCTCGGAGCATCGCGTAGGCGGCCTCGTCGTCGAGTGGCAGGTGGTCGATGTCCAGGTCGATCCCCCGCTCCCGCAGCATCCGGACGGCGTCCTCGATCACCGACAGGGTCCGGAGCCCCAGGAAGTCCATCTTCAGCAGGCCGAGATCCTCGACCCCATGCATGTCGAACTGCGTGACGATGCGCCGCGAGTCGTCCCGCGAGTCCTTCGACAGCTTCAGCGGGAGGTAGTGGACCAGCGGTTGGTCCCCGATGACCACGCCGGCGGCGTGGACCGAGTCCTCGCGGCGCAGGTACTCGAGCTCGCGGGCGGTGTCCACGATCTCCCTGGCCTCCGGCTCCCGCTCGTACGCGTCGGCCAGCTCGCGCGAGAGCTCCAGCGCCTTCTCGATCGGGTACTCCCGGCCCAGGAGCGCGGGCGGGTACATCTTGCACAGCCGGTCCCCCACGCTGGCCGGGAACCCGAGCACCCGGGCGGCGTCGCGGATCCCCTGCTTCCCCTTGATCGTCTGGAACGTGATGATCTGGGCCACGTGGTCGTGGCCGTACCGCTCGGCCACGTACCGGATGATCTCGTCGCGCCGGCGCTCGTCGAAGTCCATGTCGATATCGGGCATCAGCTTCCGCTCGGGGTTGAGGAAGCGCTCGAAGATCAGCCCGTATCGAAGGGGGTCGAGATCGGTGATCCGCAGGCAGTACGAGACCACCGATCCCGCGGCCGACCCCCGCCCGGGACCCACCCGGATCCCGCGCTCGCGGGCGAAGCGGATCAGATCCCACACGATCAGGAAGTAGCCGGCGAAGCCCATCGAGGAGATCACCCGGAGCTCGTGCTCGAGGCGGTCCCGGACCTCGGGACCGACCTCGCCATATCGCTCCCGGGCCCCGGCCTCGGCCAGCTCCCGGAGGAAGGTCTCGTGGTCCCCGCCGCCGGGTGGATCGAACCGTGGTACGTGGAGAGGCTCGGCTCGTTCCACCAGCGGCCGCTCCAGCATCGGGATCGGCTCGACCGATTCCGCGATCTCGAGCGTCGCGTCGCAGGCCTCGGGGAGCTCGCGGAACAGCTCCCGCATCTCCTCGGCCGACTTCACGTAGAACTCCTCCGTGTCGAACCTGAGCCGGTCCGTGTCGGCCAGGACCTTCCCCGGCTGCTGGATGCACAGGAGGACGTCGTGGGCCCGGGCGTGGGCCTTCTCCGTGTAGTGCGTGTCGTTCGTGGCCACCAGCGGGAGGCCGAGCTTGCCGGCAAGCTCGATCAGCATGGGGGTCACCTGACCCTGCTCGGGAAGGCCGTGATCCTGAACCTCGACGTAGAAGCTCCCCTCGCCGAACAGGTCGCGATACGCCGCGGCAACCTCGAGTGCCTTGGCCCGCTGGCCTGCCATCAGGAGGCGGCACACCTCGCCGGCCAGGCACCCAGTGAACCCGATCAGACCCTCGGCCCGCTCGGCCAAGAGGTCCTTGTCGACCCGGGGTCGGTGGTAGAAGCCCTCGAGGTGCGAGTCGGTGACGAGCCGCAACAGGTTGCGGTACCCGGTCTCGTTCCGAGCCAGGATCGTCAGGTGCCGGTAGCGCTCCTCGTTCTCTCCCGGCGTCCGATCGAATCGCGAGCCGGGCGCCACGTAGGCCTCCACGCCGAGGATCGGGGTGACGCCGCGATCCCGGGCGGCACGGTAGAAGTCCAGGGCCCCGAACATGACGCCGTGGTCGGTCATCCCTACGGCCGGCATCCCGAGCGAGGCGATCGTGTCGATCAGCGTGACGGCCGAGGAGTCAGCCGGCGCGGTGATCCGGGAGGCCCCGTCGAGCAGGGAGAACTCGGTGTGCGTGTGCAGGTGGACGAAGCTCGAAGCGCCGTTGCCCATCCCGCCGAACGTACCTCGCCCCTCAGACGTCTCTGTGGAAATCGTGTGGAAAAGTCACACGCCTGTAATTCCCGGACCGAACTCTATCCCGTCCGCCGCGCGGAGTCCAGCGCCCGCACCAGGTCCTCGGGCAGCGGCTCCTCCAGCTCGATCGGCTCACCGCTGATCGGATGACGGAACCGGAGCCTCCAGGCGTGAAGGAACGGCCGGTGGAGGCCGAGCCGGCGGGCGTCGTCGCCGCCCCCGCCGTAGGCCCGATCTCCGATGATTGGGTGACCGATCGAGCTGAGGTGCACCCGGATCTGATGAGTCCGTCCCGTCCGGGGCCGGGCCACCAGCAGGGTTGCCCCGGGGAGGTCCTCCCGCACCTCGAGGTCGGTGACGGCCTCGATCCCGGTCCCCCGTCGGACCGCCACCCGGGCCCGGTGCCGGCCCAGGGGCGCCTCGACCGTGAACGCGTCGTGCTCGACCTCGCCCCGTACCAGGGCCAGGTACTCGCGGTGGATCTGGCGAGCGGCCAGCATCTCGGTGAGCTGCCGATGGGCTTCGTCGTCCTTGGCCACGATGAGCAGCCCGGAGGTGCCGGCATCCAGCCGGTGGACGATTCCCGGCCGGTCCTCCCCGCCGCCCGGTGCCAACGGCATCCCCATCCCCAGGAGGCGGTTGACCAGCGTGCCGGACCGCCGCGAGGTCGTCGGGTGCGTGACCATGCCGGCTGGCTTCGACACAACCGCGAGGCGGTCGTCCTCGTACCGGACCGGCACGCCGCCGGGCTCGGGCAGAACGTCAGCCGGTGCCCCGATGTCCGCGTCGATCCGCTCGCCACCACGCAGGCGGAACGACTTCGGGCGCGGCTCGCCGTCGACCAGGACCGCGCCCCGGGCGATGGCCCGCTGGACGTCGGCCCTGGGCATCCCGGACAGGTCGGCCACGACCGCATCCAGCCGGCCCGGGACGGCGTCCAGCCTCACGACGCCGACGGGTGCCGGCGGAGGGCCCGGTCTCGGCGGATGCCCGCGATCAGCAGCACGACCGCGCCGATGACCAGCGCCGTGTCGGCCAGGTTGAACACCGGCCACACGTGGAAGTCGATGAAGTCGACGACCTCGCCGGAGAAGCCCGGCCCCCGGATAGCCCGGTCGGTCAGGTTGCCGAGGGCCCCCGCCAGCACCAGGCCGAGGCCGACGGCCGAACCGGTCGAGGGGAGGTCGCGGGAGGCGAACAGGACCGCGCCCACGACGAGCACGCTGATGGCCACGAACAGCGCCGGGGCGCTCCCGAACAGCCCGAACGCGCCCCCCGGGTTCGTGGTGAAGCGGAGCTGGACGACGGCGGGGATCACTTCCACCGGCGGGCGGCCTTGGAGCAGCTCCTCGGCCAGGACCTTGGTCACCCGATCCACCGCGTAGGCGACGGCCGCGGTCCCGTAGAGGAGGAGCGCCCGGCGAGCCCTCAGCCCGCCCGCTCCTCGGCTTTCTTGTCCTTGATGCAGAGCGTGGCGTACGGAAGGGCCTTGATCCGAGCCTTCTCGATCGGACGGCCGCACCGCTCGCACAGCCCGTACGTCCCCTGCTCGATCCGCTCCAGGGCTCGCTCGATCTTCTCGGTCAGATCCTTGATGTTGTTCGAGAGCGACAGGTCCCGCTCTCGCTCGAAGGTCGCCGTCCCCGCGTCGGCGTACTCCTCGTCGAAGGAGGCCTCCCCGGTCAGCTCGGACTGGGGGTTCCGGAACGAGGACTCCTCGATCTCCTCGGCCTGCCGGCGAAGCTCGTCGCGCTCGTCCTCGAGCCGCTTCCGCAGCTCCGTGATCTCCTTCTTCGTGAAGGGGGACCTCTTCGTGGGCATCGCGGCGCGCACCGTAGCACGGGTACCTCCTTCCGGCAACGGACCTGGCCAAACGGACGAACCGGTCACTCCCCCAGCGCGGACAGCCGCTACAATGCCCGCACAGGCGACGACGGGAACGGGCCGGAGGGATCGGCCTGCTGCAGCGAGCCGGGGACGGTGGAAGCCCGGCGGCGGGGTCCCTCCGGACATCATCCCCGAGCCTCCGCTTCGAGCGGCGCGAGCCGGGAGGGGCGGACGGGTCCGCCCGTGACAGCGGGAGGCCGGAACGGCCGTGAGCGGGCGGCAGCCGGAAGGTGCCGCCAAGCGGGGTGGCACCGCGGGGCTCGTGCCTCGTCCCCTATGGGGGCGGGGCACTGTCCGTTTCTGGGAGGAGCACGATGGCGAGGTTGCAGCCGGTCGACCCGAACGTCGACTTCCCGGCGCTGGAGCGCGAGGTCCTCCGGTTCTGGAAGGACGGCCGCGTGTTCGAGCGCAGCCTCGAGGAGCGGCGCGGTGCCCCTCCCTGGGTGTTCTACGAGGGCCCGCCGACCGCCAACGGCAGGCCGGGGATCCACCACGTCGAGTCCCGTACGTTCAAGGATCTCCATCCCCGGTACCGCACGATGACAGGCCACTTCGTGGCCCGGAAGGCCGGGTGGGACTGCCACGGGCTCCCGGTCGAGCTCGAGGTGGAGAAGGAGATCGGGACCAAGACGAAGCGCGACATCGAGGCGTTCGGCATCGCTGAGTTCAACCGTCGGTGCCGCGAGTCGGTGACCCGGTACGTCGGCGACTGGGAGGCTATGACCGAACGGTTGGGGTTCTGGATCGACCTGTCAGAGGCCTACCGGACCATGGACCCCGAGTACGTCGAGAGCGTGTGGTGGTCCCTGAAGGAGCTCCACCTGCAGGGCCTGCTGTTCGAGGCCGACAAGTCGGTGGCCTACTGCCCGCGGTGCGGCACCGCGCTGTCCGACCACGAGGTGGCCCTCGGATACACGACGGTGACGGACCCGAGTGTCTTCGTGGAGTTACCCATCACCGAGGCGGCCCACAACCCCAAGTTGGTAGGCACAGAGTCGTCACTGCTGATTTGGACCACCACGCCCTGGACGTTAATCGCCAACCTTGGCGCTGCCGTAAGCCCCACTGAGACCTACGTCCGCGCCGAATTGGACGGAAGGAGCTACGTGTTGGCGAATCGGCTGGCGAGAACTGTGCTCGGGGAGACAGCCGCCCTCCGCGACACCATGAACGGTGCCACCCTCGTTGGGGCTCGCTACCAGCCCCCCTATCCGACCGAAGAGGGAGACGTCTATCGGGTCGTCGCGGGGGATTTCGTTTCGATGGACGAAGGCACCGGCATCGTTCACATAGCCCCTGGTTTCGGCCCAGAGGACCTTGAAGTGGGCCGGCGCGAAGGTTGGCCCACGTACCGACCGATCGACGACGACGGCCGGTTCACCGACGAGACGCCGGTCGGGTTCGTCCGCGGCCTGTTCGTCAAGGACGCCGACCCGAAGATCATCGCCGACCTCGAGTCGCGCGATCTCCTGCTGAAGGCGGAGACGTACGAACACACGTACCCACTGTGCTGGCGGTGCGACACGCCGCTGCTGTACATGGCCCGGACCTCTTGGTACATCCGGACCACCGCGCGTAAGGAGCGCCTCCTCGAGGTCAACGAGTCGGTGAACTGGTACCCCGAGCACATCAAGCACGGACGGTACGGGGACTGGCTCGAGAACAACGTGGACTGGGCGCTGTCCCGGGAGCGGTA
>CALAEC010000003.1 GCA_937890785.1 uncultured Actinomycetes bacterium | reverse complement strand
TGGGGCGCATGGCCAGGGCCCGGGCGATGGCCACCCGCTGCTGCTGGCCTCCGGAGAGCTGGCCCGGATACGCGTCGGCCTTCGCCTCCAGGCCGACGTGCCGGAGCTCCTGGACGGCGGCCTGCCGGGCCTGCTCCTCGCTGATTCCCTTGACCTTCCGGAGCGCCAACGTGATGTTGGCGGCAGCCGTCTTGTGGGGGAACAGGTTGAACGCCTGAAACACGATGCCCAGATGGGTTCGAACCTCGTTCAGGTTGGTCCGGACGTCGGTGAGCTCCGTGTCCTCGAACCACACCTTCCCCTCCGTGGGCTCCTCGAGGAGGTTGATCGTCCGGAGGAGCGTGGACTTTCCCGACCCGGAGGGTCCGATCACCGCCACCACCTCCTGGGGGCGGACCTCCAGGTCGACCCCGTTCAGGACGTGGAGATCGCCGAACCACTTGTGCACCCTCTCCATGCGGACCAACGGGGCGCTCACGTGGTCACCGTCACCAGGCCGCTGCGGAGGCGGCGCTCGACCGCGTTCACCGCCCCGATCAGGGGCAGGGTGACGACCAGATAGCCGGCCGCGGCAGCGGTGAAGAACGTGGCGTTGAACGTGCTCGAGTAGCCCTCTCGGGCCGTGGTGAACAGCTCGTAGTTCTCGGGGATGAGTCCCAGAACCACCACCAGCGACGTGTCCTTGATGAGGATGACGAACTCGTTCATCAGCGGAGGGATGACCCGCCGGAACGCCTGGGGGACGATGGCGAACCGCATGGCCTGGCCGTAGGTCATCCCCAACGACCGGGCCGCCTCCATCTGCCCGCGCTCGATCGACTGGATCCCGGCCCGGAACACCTCGGCCGCGTAGGCCCCCGTGTTCAAGATGAATACGACCATCGCGGTGACATAGGCCGCCGAGAGCTGGACCGGACCCACGGTCAGTTCCAGCCGGATGCCCAGCCCCAGCGAGAGGCCGAAGTAGAACACCGACAGTTGCCAGATCAGGGGCGTCCCCCGAAAGAAGTTGATGTAGATGCGGGCCGGGGCTCGCACCACGGGCCGTTTGGAAAGGACCAGGAACGACAGGACCAGGCCCAAGACGATGCCGCCCAGCTCTCCGACAAGCGCCAGGATCAGGGTGTTGACCGCTCCTCGGAGGAACACCCCCCCGGCTCCTGCCAGGAACTCCACGTTGAAGAAGTGGAAGATGAACCGGTCCGGATCCCCGAGGGTCCGGAACGCCAGCAGGATCAGCCCGACACCCACGGCCTCGATCCCCAGGACCGCTCCCGAGATCGCCTGCTCCCGGGCCCGCTTCGTGGGCATCCGCCGGTACCGGCCGAAGCCGATGATGATCGCGGCCACGCCCAGGCCGACCCCGAGCAGCATCGCGATCAGCGAGCCCGAGGACATGAACGCCTCGACCGCCCGGGTGTAGGGAACCAGGCCCTGGGTCGCCGCGACCACGAGGGGGACACCGACCGCCACGGCCGCGCCGGCGAACGCCACCGTCCGCCGCCCGCGGGAGAGCGCCACGCCCCCGACCGCGGCCCCGGCCACCAACCAGATCAGTGCCAGCGGTGAGGCGAACACACCGACCACGTCGGCATTGGCCAGACCGGCGCCCAGGACGAGGAGGAGGGGACCCCCGATCGCCAGGGCGACCGCGGCCGCCCCGATCCCCACGATGGTGACGGCGAGCCGAACGTCCCGGGACTCGGCTGCGGTTTCCACGAGGCCCGGTTGACTCGGCCGACTCTCAGCGATGGTCATCCCGACCTCCCCGGATGGCACAGAGGGCCCGTGCCCAGCGTGAGCACGGGCCCTCGTGTTGTCCCCTTCCGCTACGCGGACGGCTGATACTCGGGCGGGACCTCGACGCCCGGGAAGTACTGCTCGAAGATGGTCTGGTACGTGCCGTCCTGAATGATCTCGGCCAGGGCCTGGTTGGCGGCGTCCCGCAACCCGGTGTTGTCCTGGGAGAACACGAACGAGTACTTCTCGTTCGTATCGATCGGCTCCACGATCTCCACCGTGCCTTCGAGCCCTTGTGCCTCGATGGCCCCCGCGGAGCCGGGCTCGTCGTTGATGATGCCGGTGACGTTGCCCGCCTCCAGGTCGCGGAACATGTCCGAGACGGCCTGGAACGTCTGCAGCTGGACGCCCTGCGGCACCAGGTTGTCCTCCGCCCACGCCTTGCCGGTGGTCCCCCGCTGGACCGCGACGACGTGACCCTCGCCCAGGTCGGCGGTGGACGCGACATCGGGGGTCTCCTGGACGTTCACCGCAAGCGACTGGCGCGAGTTGTAGTAGGGGTCGGAGAAGTCCACGATCTGGTCTCGCTCCGCACCCACGTCGCCGGTCGAGGTCACCGCCGCGGCCACCATGTCGAACTGGTTCGCCGCGATCGCCGTGAAGACCGTGTCGAAGTCGGCTCGGACCCACTCCACCTCGAGCCCCAGCCGGGTGCCGATCTCCTCGGCCAGGTCCACGTCGAAGCCGACCTCGTCCCCGCCCTCGACCGACTCGAACGGCGGGAAGTCCAAACACGACGCAACCTGAAGGACCCCCTCCTCCAGCGTGGTGAACTCCGGTTCGGGCGTGGCCCCGCCTCCCCCGCCGCCCCCGCCGCCGGCCTCTGGCTCATCCGCGCACGCGCCGGCCACCAGCACCAGCGAGAAGAGGACCCCTGTCAGCAGTCGAGCCTTTCGTCTCGCCACGTTGCCTCCCTTCCTGTCCCGTCCCGGACGGCCGGGGGACGGCCGCTC
>CALAEC010000002.1 GCA_937890785.1 uncultured Actinomycetes bacterium | reverse complement strand
TGGTCCACGCCGACGATCTCCGCCAGCATCCGGTACAGCAGGTTGACGCTGGTCTCCAGGCCGGTACCGATGTTCACGAGCTTCCCGGAGCCTCGATCGACGGCCCGGCTGAACGCGTCGACGGTGTCGGCCACGAACACGTAGTCCCGGGTCTGGTTGCCGTCGCCGTTGATCGTGCACCTCTCGCTCTCCAGGAGCCGGCCCGCGAAGATGGCGATGACCCCGGCCTCCCCGCGGGGATCCTGCCGGGGCCCGTACACGTTCCCCAGCGCCAGCGCGGTGTGATCGATGGCCTTGAACCGCTGGTACAGGGCCAGGTACTCCCCCGCCACCTTCTTCGAAACCCCGTACGGCGAGAGCGGACGGCCGCCCGCGGCTGTCGTCTCCCTGACCGGCAGCCGCCGGGGCTCCCCGTAGATCGTCCCGCCGGAGGCCGCGTACACGATCTTCCGAACCTCGGTCCGGACCGCCGCCTGGAGCACGTTGATCGTCCCCAGGACGTTGACGTCGGCGTCGAACAGCGGGTCCGACACCGACACTTTCACGCTCGGCTGAGCCGCCAGGTGCATGACCACCTCGGGGTGGTGGCGCTCGAACAGCGAGACCAGCCCCTCTGACCGGACGTCGAGGTGCTCGAAGCTGAACTGCTTCCCGTACGAACGGGCCTCGGCCAGGTTGGCGATGGTGCCGCTGGAGAGGTCGTCGATGGCCACCACGCGGCGCCCCTCGGCCAGGAGGCGGTCGCAGAGATGCGACCCCACGAATCCGGCCGCCCCGGTGACCAGGATGGTGCCTTCGGCCTCCTCGCTCACGCTGTGCGCATGCTAGCCGAGGGGAAGGCCCGGCTCGACCGACACGTCGAACGAGGAGCGTCCCCCCCGGACGAGCCGGAAGTGACCCGCCGCGGCGATCATCGCCGCGTTGTCGGTGCACAGCTCCGGCGAGGGTGACAGCAGGCGAAGCCCGCGGGCCTCGGCCTCCAGCGCCATCCGCTCCCGGAGCCGCGAGTTCGCCACGACGCCGCCGCCCATGAGCACCGTCCCCACGCCGGTGGCCTCGGCGGCGGCCACCGTCTTCTGGACCTGGACGTCGACCACGGCTTCCTGGAACGACGCCGCCAGGTCCTCCACCGAGGGCTCCCGCCCCGCCGCCCGCTCGGCCTTGACGTGACGGATCACCGCGGTCTTCAGCCCCGAGAGTGAGAAGTCGAAGTCGCCGGAGCCGGCCATGGCCCTGGGGAACCGGACGGCCTCCGGGTTCCCCCTCCTGGCCAGGAGATCAACCGCCGGGCCGCCCGGATACCCCAGCCCCAAGAACCGGGCCACCTTGTCGAAGGCCTCGCCGGCGGCGTCGTCCACGGTCTGGCCCAAGATCTCGTAGCGGTGCTCCTCCGGCATGTGCACAAGCATGGTGTGGCCGCCCGAGACCAGCAGCACCACGTAGGGCGGGTCCGGCGGCCCGTGCTCCAGGAAGTTCGCGTAGATGTGCCCCTCGAGGTGGTTGACGGCGATCAGCGGGAGGTCGAGCGCCAGGGCCACGGCCTTGGCGCCGGCCAGCCCGACCAGGAGCGCGCCGGCAAGCCCCGGCCCCCGGGTCACCGCCACCCCCTCGATCTCCGACCATCTGGTTCCGGCCTCGGCCAGAGCGTCCTCGACGAGGGGGTTCAGCCGCTCGAGGTGGGCCCGCGACGCCAGCTCGGGGACCACGCCCCCGAAGCGGCCGTGGATCTCGTGCTGGCTGGACAGCACGTTCGACAGCACCTTGTGGCCGTCCTCGACCACCGCGACCGCTGTCTCGTCGCAGGACGTCTCGATCCCGAGCACCCTCATGGCGGCGGCCGGACGCCCTGGGGCACCGCGTCGATGACCCGCTCGAGCAGCTCGTGGTACTCGGTGGTGCGGATGTCGTCGGTCCACATGACCAGGGCGTCCTCGTTCGTCTCCTGGTAGTAGTTGCGGCGGACCCCGACCGGGCGGAAGCCGAACCCCCCGTACAGGCGTTGGGCACCCCAGTTCGTGACCCGGACCTCCAGGGAGACCGCCCGGGCCCCCATCTCGATCGCCTCCCGGACCAGCTCGTAGAGCAGCCTGGTGCCGATCTTGAGGCGCTGGTATTCGGGGTCGACGGCAATCGTGGTCACGTGGGCCTCGTCCCCGTACGAGATCAGTCCGGAGTAGCCGATCACCGCCCGCCCGTCGAGGGCCACGAAGTAGGCTCGGCTCCTCCCCGAAGTCATCTCGGAGACGAACAGGCTGGGGCTCCAGGGCCTCGGGTAGACCTGCCGCTCGATGGCCATGATGCCCCGGAGGTGCCGGCGGCGCATCCGGGTGATCTCGATCTCAGGCGACTCGGCCTGCTCGACCCCAATCGATCTCCGCATCCGACTTCCTCACGTAGTAGGGAACCACCTCCGCGGGCCGGGACGTCTCCTCCCGATGGAACTTGGGGAGCGCCAGCTCCAGCAGCGACTCGGCGTGCGGGAACGCCCTGGAGAACGAGGCGAACTCGACCCGGCCACCTCCGGATTCGAGCGTGCGCCGATAGAGCAGCGCGCCGCCGCCCACGAGGAGGGTCTCCTCGCCGGACGCCTCGAGGTCCGCTGCGAGACGCTCCGGGGGGCCGACCTGATACTCGGTCTCCCGGGCCACGCCCCCCGGCACCTGACGGTACCCCGCGGAGAACACCTCGCCGCGCTTCCCGTCGCTCACCGCCACGACCCGCCATTTCGAGTACCGGACCGAGAACGCCAGCGCGTCCAGCGAGGCGATCCCCACGATCGGCACGCCCAGGACCTGGGCCATGGTCCGGGCCGTGGTCACGCCCACGCGGAGACCGGTGAACAGCCCCGGCCCCAAGCCGACGGCCACCCCGCCGATCTGGCCAGGGCGGATCTCCGCCCAGCCCAGCAGGTGATCGATGGCCGGAGCCACGATCTCCGAGTGCCCCTTCGCCCACGACAGGCTCGTCGAGCCGATCACACCCTGCTCGGTCCCCAGCGCCACTGATGTCTGGGGCGTCGAGGTCTCGATCGCCAGGACCAGCACGCTAGGCCGCTCCTCCCTCCGCCTGCCACGCCGCCAGGAGCCCCTCCAGGCGTTCCCACCGCCCGGCCCACCGAACGCCTCGGCCCGTGAACGACAGCCGCCGGGCGTCGCCGTCCTGCGACCGAAGCTCCACGCGGAGGTGCTCGTCGGGAAGCAAGGGCAGGATGGCGTCCCCCCATTCGACGAAGACCACCCCCGCCGGATCGAGGAGATCCTCGAATCCCAGGTCGATGACCTCCTGCATCCGATCGAGCCGATAGACGTCGAGGTGATAGACGGGCACGTCCCCACGGTACTCCCGGACCAGCACGAACGTTGGCGAGGCCACCTGGTCCGTCACGCCGAGCCCGCGGGCGGCGCCCTGGACGAACGTGGTCTTTCCGGCGCCGAGGTCGCCGGTCAGGCTGACCACGTCACCGGGGACCAGGAGCTCGGCCAGGGCCTCGGCCACCTTGCGGGTGTCCTCGGCCGTCTCGGTCACGACGTCGAGGGCCGTGGCCACGCTCAGAACAGCCCCAGCTGCTCCTCGATCACCGGCTCGCCCCCGGCCGCCCGGGCCTGCTCCAGGGCCTCGGCGATCGTGGCGAAGTCGGCCCGGATCTGGGCCATGGCCCGGGAGGCATCGCCGCCCCCTCGGAGAACGGCGGCGGGGTGGAACGTTGGGATCACCATGCGGCCGCGCCACGGGAACCGCTGGCCCCGGACCTTCGAGATCGCCACGGGCCGTTCCAGGATCACCCGGGTGGCGAAGTTGCCGAGCGTGCACACGACCTTCGGGTCGACCAGGTCCACGTGCTCGAGCAGGTACGGCGAGCAGGCCTCGAGCTCGTCGGGGAGCGGGTCCCGATTGCCGGGCGGTCGGCACAGCACGGTGTTCGTGATCCGAACGTCCTGGCGACGCAGGCCGATCTCGGAGAGGAGGCGGTTCAGGAGCTGGCCGGCGGCCCCGACGAACGGCAGGCCCTGCACGTCCTCGTGGTACCCAGGGCCCTCGCCGATGAACATCAGGTCGGCGGCGGGACTGCCGTCGGCGAACACGACCTGAGTACGCCCCGCCGACAGCCGGCACCTGGTGCAGACCGCGGCCTCGCTGGCCAGCTCCTCGAGCCTCGTGGTCATCGCTCGGCCACCGCCCGCCGGATGGCCCCGGCCATCGCGTCCCCCGCCATCCGCTCCACGTCCGGC
Organism: uncultured Actinomycetes bacterium; assembly: GCA_937890785.1. Classification (GTDB taxonomy): domain Bacteria; phylum Actinomycetota; class UBA4738; order UBA4738; family CALAEC01; genus CALAEC01. The sequence goes on along the minus strand of CALAEC010000002.1, from coordinate 5,921 downwards.
GGCGCCTCGGCCTGCCCGGTGGCCAGGGTGAAGACGGTGTCCCCGTCCCACATTGTATGCGCCGGCCTCACGGCCCTGGCAAGGCCGTCGTGCGCCGCGGTGGCCAGATCACGACATCCCTGCTTGCTCAGGACGGCATCGGTGGCCACCACCCCGAGCACGGTGTTGGCGCCCGGCCAGGCGGGGACCGCGTCCGGCGGCGGGACCTCGCCGGCCAGCGGCCGGCCGTCCTCGTCCACCACGGCCCCGAAGGCGTTCACCACGGCCAGGGCCCACACGGTGGCGCCACCCGCGGAGATCTCCGCGGCTCCGAGGCCCCCGGGAACTCGATCCACGCCGATCGTGCACCCGACGCCCGCCCCGATCCCCCCGAGGGCCGAGGCGTCGTCTGAGGCCGCCTGGCAGGCTGCGTACCCCTGGGCGGGTCCCGGCCGAGCCGTGGGATCGCCCACGCGGAGGTCGAACACCACGGCCGCCGGCACGATCGGGACCCGGGCCACGCCGACGTCGAACCCGACCCCTCGTTCCTCCAGCCACCGCATCACGCCGTCGGCCGCGGCCAGGCCGAACGCGCTGCCTCCGGTGAGGAGGACACCGTGCACCTCCTCGACGAGCCGTCCCGGCTGGAGGAGGTCGGTCTCGCGGGTTCCCGGCGCTCCGCCCCGGACCTCCCCGGAGCCGATCGTGCCGGGCGGCGGCAGGACCACCGTGCAGCCGGTCAACCCGACCGGATCCGTCCAGTGCCCGACCCGGAGCCCAGCGATCACGTGCGGGTCGAGGCCCTCCGCCGCCGGGAACGCCTCGCCGGTGGGAGCACCTCGGCCAGGAAGCCGTCCAGCACCTCGTTGAACCGCTCGTGCTGCTCCATCATCGACAGGTGCCCGGCTCGGGTGATCACGACCGCGCGGGCGTCGGGGAGCGCCGACCGCAGCGCTTGGGCGCTGGTCTTCGGCGTGACCAGGTCCCGATCCCCCACCACCACGAGGGCCGGGACCGAGACCCGCTCGACAGCGGACCGTAGGTCCATCTCGAAGACGTCCTGAAGGGTGTGCACCCACACCTCGGCCGGCGCGGCCATGGAGATGCGTGTGACGTGGTCGATGTGCGACGGCGACGCGTCCGGACCGAAGTTCGTGGCCCGAGCCACCAGGTACGAGAGGTCGACGCCGAACCGGCGCACGGCCCCCTGGAGCCGCTCCGCGGCGTCGACGCGGGACCGGTACCGGGCGCCCAGCCGCCGAAGCCCCCGCCCGACCGTGGCCCCCAGCGCTCCGAACGCCTCCCGGAGCACGTCGGAGGCGGCCGTGTCGGCCAGCACCACCCCGACCACGCGCGTCCCGAACTCCTCCGGGTACTCCTTGGCGAAGGCCAGGATGGCCATCCCCCCCAGGCTGTGGCCGACCAGGACCGCCGGGCCTTCGGGAACGGCCGCATCGAGGACCGCCCGCAGGTCGTGACCCATCGCGGAGAGCGTGTAGTCGCCGTCCGGCGGCCGCGAGGACCCTCCGTGGGCCCGCTGGTCGTACAGCACGCAGCGGTACCGGTCGGAGAACGTCCGCCACTGGTAGTACCAGGTCGTCAGGTCGAGGGTGATGCCGTGGACGAAGACCAGCGCCGGGGCGTCCGGCGGGCCTGCTGCTCGGACCCGGAGGTTCGTCCCGTCGAACGAGCGCACATCGCCGAGGTCGTCGGGCGGAAGGCTGCCCAGCGGCTCGTCGGCCTCGGGATCGTGGCGGGTCCGGATCCGCCGAACGGCCAGGCGCTCAGCGGCCACCCCGGCGGCGAGCACCGCCGCCGCCGTGCCCGCGCCCCAGGCCACGGCCCGAAGCGTCCGGGACCGCTTCGGTTCACCCACGGTGCACCCTCGGGACGCGCCCGCTCACCGAGGTGACCACCTCGTAGCCGATCGTGCCGGCCCACTCGGCCACTTCCTCGGCGCGGATCTCCTCGTCGCCCTGCCGGCCGAGGAGGACGACCTCGTCGCCGGGACGGACCAGGTGATCGCCGCAGTCGACCATCAGGTGGTCCATGGTCACGGTCCCGGCGACCGGGTGGCGGCGGCCGCCGATCAGGACCCGGCCCACGTTCGACAGCGCCCGCATGTAGCCGTCGGCGTAGCCGATCGGCACCGTGGCGATGGTCGACTCACGCTCCAGCCGGTAGCGGTGGCCGTACGAGATGGCCTCGCCGGCCGGGAGCCGCCTCACCATCGAGACCCGGGAGCGAAGCGTCATGGCCGGGCGGAGGTCAACGGCGCCCTCCAGCTGAGGCCCCGGGAGGATCCCGTACATCCCGATGCCCACCCGGACCAGGTCGAAGTGGGCCTCGGGTCGGACGATGGTCGCTCCAGAGTTGGCGGCGTGGCGGTACCGGGGCCGGTGGCCGGCGGCCTCCAGCGCGGCCAGGACCTCCTCGAACCGCTTCAGCTGTTCGTCCGTGGTCGGGTCGCCGAGCTCCTCCGAGCGAGCGAAGTGCGTCCAGACGCCGCCGATCTGGAGTCCCAGCCGGCCGACCGCCTCGCAGAACCCGACGGACCGCTCCGGCGACAGCCCCACCCGGTGCATCCCCGTATCGACCTTGACGTGGAGGGCCGAGCCGGGCCCCGCCCCGGCCAGACCCCGGAGCCCGTCGTCCGTGTAGCAGGTCGGCGTGAGCCCAGCCGCCAGGGCGTCCCCCTCCGAGCCGGGCGGCGCCTCGCTGAGCACGAGGATCGGGTCCTCGATCCCCGCATCGCGCAGACGAAGACCCTCCTCGACCAGGGCCACCCCGAGCCAGGTCGCCCCGGCCTCCAGCGCGGCCCGGGCCACGGCCACGTCGCCGTGGCCGTACCCATCGGCCTTGACCACCGCCATGAGCTCCGAGGCGGGCGGCTTCAGGGCGCGCACGTTGTGCCGGATCGCCTCCAGGTCGATCTCCGCGACGGTCGGCCGGAACCTCATCCGCTCTCCGTGATCCGCCGTACCGCCTCGGGGAGGGCCCGGGCCACGTCGCCGGCGACGGTCCCCTCGCCGGTACGTTCGCCGGCGATCCGGCCGGCCAGGCCGTGGACGAAGGCGCCAACCGAAGCGGCGTCGAACAGCGCGAGCCCTCGAGCGGCCATGGCGGCGATGGCGCCGGTCAGCACGTCGCCGGTGCCCCCGGTGGCCAGCACCGAGGTGCCGCTCGGGTTGATGCGGACCTGGCCGTCCCGCGCGGCGATCAATGTCCTGGACCCCTTGAGGAGGGTCACGCACCCCGTCTCCGCTGCTGCCTTGCGGACCAGCCCGACCGGATCGTCGGCGACCTCCGAGGCGGGCATGCCGAACAGACGGGCGAACTCGCCCGCGTGCGGCGTGATGAGGGCGCCCGCGGACCGCCCGGCGAGGTCGCCCGATCGCCCGGCGAATGCGTTGATCGCATCGGCATCGATCACCAGCGGGATCGGCGACTCCAGGACCAGCCGATGCACGAACGCCTGGGTCTCCTCGTCGGTCGACAGCCCCGGTCCCACGGCCACCGCGTCGAACCGGTCCAGCTCCTGAGCCAGCACCTCGAACGCCCCCTCGGCGATCGAGCCGGCCGGTCCTTCGGGCAGCGGGAGGAACGTCCCTTCGGGGGGCCCGGCCTGGACCGCCCGCAGGATCCCCTCGGGCACGGCCAGCGTTACCAGCCCCGCGCCGGCTCGGTAGGCCCCCTCGACGACGAGTCGTGGCGCCCCGGTCATCCGGCGCGACCCGGCCACGACGAGCACCACGCCGGTCCGTCGCTTGTGGGTGTCGGGATCCCGGCGTGGGAGCCACGCTCGCACGTCGTCGCCCTCGATCAGCCACAGGTCGGACCGGAGGAGGTCCTCGGGGAACCCGATGTCCGCCACCTCGAGGACGCCAGCCAGCGAGGCCCCCGGGAACAGGACATCTCCCAGCTTGGGGGCTCCCATGGCCACGGTCACGTCGGCGGCGACCGCAGGGCCGTGATGCGCCCCGGTATCGCCCTCGACGCCGGAGGGAATGTCCACGGCCACCACGGGCGCGGGTGCGTCGTTCAGCGCCTCGATGGCTGCGGCGTACGGCAGTTCGGCGGCCCCGCGGAATCCGATCCCGAAGATCGCGTCGACAGCCACGTCGGCCCGCTCCAGGGACCGCCGGAGCCCGCCGTCGTCGAACGGCCGCGCCGGGATCCCCGCCCGCTCCAGCGCCCGGAGATTGCCGGCCGCCGGCTCGCGGAGCTCCGCGTCCGGCAGGAACGCTTCGACGGCCATGCCCGACCGGGCAAGGTGGCGGGCGGCCACCAGGCCGTCCCCGCCGTTGTTCCCCTTGCCGCACACCACCACGGCCCGCCGGCCGTAGGCGCCGCCGGCGAGGGAGGCCGCCGCCCTGGCCACGGCCAGGCCGGCCCGTTCCATCAGGAGCGCAACGGGTATCCCCCGAGCCTCGGTGGCCTGGTCCAGGGCGCGGGTCTCCGCGGTGGTCAGGATCGGCAGCACGCCCTCATGCCCCCACGGCCACGCAGAACGCCACCGCGACCGACCGCTCGTGCGAGAACGACACCAGCACGTCCTCCACCCCCAGGCGGTCGGCTCGCGTCTTGGCAGCGCCGGTCAGAGCGAGCCGCGGCGCGCCGGACGGCGCCCGCTCCACACTGATGTCGTGCCAGCGGAGCCCTCGGACGCCGCCGAGGGCCTTCCGTCCGGCCTCACGAGCCGCCCACCGAGCCGCGAAGCACTGGGCCGGCGTGGCCTTGCCCTCGCAGTAGGCGGCCTCGGCGGGCGTGAACACCCGGGTCCGGAACGACGGGCGCGTAGCCAGGAGCCGCTCCACCCGCTCGATCTCCACGACGTCGACGCCGACGCCGACGATGCGCATCGGCTCACTCCACGGTGACGGACTTGGCCAGGTTCCGGGGCTGATCCACGTCGCAACCGCGAAGCTTGGCGATCCGATACGCCAGGAGCTGCAGCGGCACCGAGACGACCACCGGGGACAGGAGCTCGGGGGTACGCGGGACCTCGAGGACGTGGTCTGCGTACCGGCGGATCTCCGTATTCCCCTCGGTGACCACGGCGATGACATCGGCCCCCCGCGCCTTCACCTCCTGGATGTTCGACACGACCTTGGGGTACACGTGGCATTCGGTGGCCACGGCAACAACCGGCACGCCCGGTTCGATCAGCGCGATCGGCCCGTGCTTCAGCTCCCCGGCCGGGTATCCCTCGGCGTGGATGTAGGAGATCTCCTTCAGCTTCAGCGCGCCTTCCAGGGCGGCCGGGTACCCGGTGTGCCGGCCGATGAACAGGAAGTCGCGGGCGGTGTGGTATCGCTCGGCGATCTCGCGGATAGCCCCATCGAGCTCCAGCGCCCGGCGGACCTGCGAAGGCAGCTCGAGGATGCGGTCCACGATCGTCCCGATCTCCTCGGGGAACATCGTCCGTCGAACTTGCGCGAGGTACAGCGCCAGCAGATCCATGGCCACCATCTGCGTGGCGAACGTCTTCGTCGCGGCCACGCCGATCTCGGGACCGGCGTGCGTGTACATCGCACCGTCCGCCTCGCGGGCCACCGAAGACCCCACGGTGTTCGTGATGGCCACCGCCCACGACTCCTGTTCCTTGGCGTGCCGGAGTGCCTCGAGCGTGTCGATGGTCTCGCCCGACTGCGACACGGCCAGCGTGAGTGTGTTCCGGTCCAGGACTGGGTCGCGGTATCGGAACTCGCTGGCGATCTCGATCTCGACCGGCAGCCGGGTCCAGTGCTCGATCGCGTACTTCGCCACGAGCCCGGCGTGGTACGCGGTGCCGCAGGCGACCACGAACACCTTGTCGACCGACCGGATGGCGTCCTCGCTCATCCTCAGCTCGTCGAGCCGGTGGACCCCGCCCCGGGTCCGGCCGCGGATCGTGTCCCGGATCGCCTGGGGCTGCTCGTGGATCTCCTTCAGCATGAAGT
>CALAEC010000001.1 GCA_937890785.1 uncultured Actinomycetes bacterium | reverse complement strand
CTGGCGTACTTCTCGTGGTACTCCGGCGGCCTGCGGGTCTGGGACATCTCGAACCCCGCGAGCCCGGTGGAGGTCGGCAAGTACATCGACGCCAAGGGCAACGACTTCTGGGGCGTCGCGATCGTGGAAGACGAGAACGGTGACCGTCTGATCCTGGCAAGTGACATGGACTTCGGCCTGTTCATCTTCCGGTACACGGGTCCCGTTCCGGCCTAGCCGAGCGGACCCGAGGAGAGGGGCCGGCTGCATGGCCGGCCCCTCTTCTCATCCCTTGGGGCGTTTCAGGTACGCCACGATCCCCTGGGGGCCTTGCAGCACCGTGACCAGCTCGTAGCCGTCCTCGCCCCAGTTGTTGAGGATCTCCTGGGTGGCGTGCTCGATCAGCGGCACCGTCACGTACTCCCACTTCTGCATCAGTCCTCCTTCGAGCCGTCCCAGCCGCCATCCCGGAGCGCCACCAGGAACGAGTGAACGATCCGTCCCGTCGCGCCCCACACCGTGTTGCCGTCGACCTCGTAGGCGAACCAGGTCCGCCGTTCTCCGTCCCGCTCCACGCCCTCCTCTCGCTCGACCTCGGCCAGCCGACGGATCTCAAGCTCCAGGACCTCATCGATCTCCACGGGGCTCGGTCGCAGCCGCGGACGCTCGGCGAGAACGCCGACGAACGGTGCGATCAGGAACCCGGAGACGACGGTCTGGGTCGGCGGGAGCGACCCGATGACCTCGAACCGGTCGGGCGGGATCCCCAGCTCCTCCTCGGTCTCCCGGAGCGCCGTGTGCAACAGATCGAGGTCCTCGTCGTGTCGGACCCCGCCGGGGAACGAGATCTCCCCCTTGTGGTCGCCCACGACCATCGAGCGCAGGGTCAGCAGCAAAGCCGGCTCGGGGAGGTCCAGGACCGGCACCATCACCGCGGCGGGACGGTCCGGGCCGGCCGGCGGGTCGGCGTCGGTCGGCCCGAGGGCGCGTCGGAGCGCCCCGGCCAGGTCGCTCACTCCTCCATCGTAGGCAGGTCAGCCGAACGAGACCCGGTGGACGACCTGCTGCCACAGGGGCGTGGGCGGGCCGTCGGCATCCGCCTTGGCGTACTGGGCCACGAGCCACACGTCAGCGGGATCGACCGGATCGCGGTTCGCCGCGGCGAAGTCGCCCCACCGCTGGGGCCGTCCGATCGCGGCGATGAACGGGGCCTCACCGGGCGTGAGCACCGTCACGGCGTCGGGCGCCACTGCGCCCGGGGGGATCGTCGCCGCCACGGCGGACAGGTACTCGCCGGGGAGCGGGGCGCCGGCGCGGCTGTACGTGATCACGAGGTTCCCGAATCCGTCGGTGGCAATGGCCGGCCATCCGGCGTCCCGTCCCGAGTCGCCAAGCGTGCCTCGCCGGGTGACCTTGGCCCTGTTGATCGGGCTCGGGTCGAGCTCGTACCAGTTCACCACCGACTCGAGGTAGCCGTCCCCGGGCGCGATGTCGGCCCGGACCGCGTGCCCCGTGAACAGGCGGCCACGGTCGGCGTCGAAGAACGCGGTGACCAGCCGGAGGTCGCCGGTGTCCCAGCAGTGCTCGATCGGGGCGCACGACGGCGAGCCGTCCTTCTGGGTTCCGAGCGGCGCCACCTGGCTCCGTCCGACGGGGACGGCATCCGCGGTGAGCTGCAGCCCCCTGCGTCGGCGATCCTTGATGCGCCATACCGTGAGGCGCTTGCCGCACCCCGCGCCGCAGGACCGGTCCTGGAAGCTCACCAGGTACTCGGGGGGATTGGCCCCCGTGTCGGTCTCGGTGATGGCCGGCTGGATCGTGAACGCCTGGGCGCCGCGGGGGTCTCGGGTCTCCTCGCCGCCGAAGACCTCAACCTTCGGTCGCTTCCCGCACCGGTACAGGCTGGACTTGGTGATCGCCAGGATCTGGGCGTACTCGAACCGCTCGCCGCTGCCGAACCGGAACTGGTTCGTGGTCACGTAGATGCGCTTCTTGTCGAGGCCCAGGCCCGGATAGTCCGCGAACTGCGCGCCGTCCCGAGGAACGTGATCGCCTCGGAGAACGCGCCGGCACCACGTCCCGGGATCGGTCGCCGTGGCCTCCGGGATCGACACCACCACGATCCACGACTTCCTGAAGCCCGGGGTGAACGGCCGCCCGTGGCCGGCCAGGAACGCGATCACGAACCGACCACGGTAGGGATCGAACACCACCTTCGGGTCGAACACGACGGCGCCCCCGGGCAGGCTCGGAGCCAGTGACTGGAGGGTTCCGGCCACGAGCGGGGCCGGCACTGTCGTCGGCATGCCCGCGGCGGCCTTGTCCCAGACCGCGTACTCGATGTTGACCGCGGTGGCCACGCGCGAAGTCCCGGCCGCGCCGGTCGTGTCCGACGGCGAGATCGTGCCCCGTCCCGGGATGCCGAGGAAGGACGCCTCAGGGACCGGGGCTTCTCCAGGGGCGCTGGCCTCGCTCACCCTGATCGACGGTGCTCGCATCGGTCCACGCCGGGCGGCCAGCCGTGAGGCGTCGAGCCCGTCTTCCCGGGGTCGGGCGGCCCGGTCGAGGGGTCGCTTCGGTGTCGTCGCCTCCGCCACGAGGCCCGGCGGCACGGCCACCGCCACCAAGAGACCGAGGGCGCGGGCGAACCGGGTCACGGCGCGTCAGCCTACCGTCTGGATGGCCGCATGGATAGCCGATCCCACTGCTACCATGGAGGCGCGATGGCCCAGATCACGGACGTGCTCGACGTGACGGAGGGTGCCGCGGCCCGGGTGCGAGTCCTGGCCGACCGGGAGCGCCGTCCCGATCCGATCCTTCGTCTCCGGGTGGTCGCGGGGGGGTGCGACGGCTTCTCGTACCGGTTGTCGCTCGAGGACGCCCCGTCGGCCGACGACCTCGTGATCGAACGGCACGGCATCAGGGTGCTGGTCGATGCGAGGAGCGTGCCGCTGGTGCAGGGATCGACCCTGGACTTCTCCGACGCCCTCCTCGGCGGCGGGCTGAAGGTCCGGAACCCGAACTCGTCGCACGAATGCGCGTGCGGCGAGTCGTTTTCGGTCTGAGTCCCGTCTAGCTGCCCTAGTAGCCGGGCCCCGGTGGCTCCCCGCCACCGCCGCCACCGCCACCACCACTCGCGCCGCCGACGGCGGCCTCCAGGTTGCCGCCCACCGAGAGGCCGCCCAGCATCCCGCCGGACACGTGGAAGCTGCAGATGAAGGTCAGCGCGCCCGATTCGGGGAATGTCACCTCGGCCTCTCCCGACTCGCCCCCGCCGAGCTGGACGTCCACGTCCTGGCTCTCGATCGTGAAGGTGTGCGCGACCCCGCCTTCGTTGTGCAGGCTCAGCGAGAGGGTCTGCCCCGCCTCGCCCTCCAGGACGGTGGGCTCGAAGTAGAAGTCGTCGATCTCCAGCTCGAACTCGGAGAGGCCCGTTACGTCCTCCGAGCCGTGGTTCGTGGCCTCCTGGCCGGCGATCGTGACGGTCTCCGCGCCCTCCTCTTCCGACTCCCCGGTGGTCTCCTCGGCGGCGCCGGGCTGGGCGGTGGGCTCCTCGGCACACGCGCCCGCCAGCAGGATCAGCGACAGGGCGATCAGCGTGATTGTCGACCGTGCGTTCGGCATGCGGCCTCACCTCTTCGTCGAGCCGTCTCGAATCCTATTCGGCGGGGGCCGGCGCCCGGTTCGAGGCCGCTCGGGTGGCCCTATACTCGGCGCGTGCCGCTGGACGGCGACAAGACGCAGTGGCGCGACCTGTACCAGGAGGTCGTGGCCACCGGGTTGTGCACCGGGTGCTCCGCGTGCGTCGTGGCGTGCCCGTTCAACGTCCTGGGCTACGAGGACGACGAGCCGGTCCACCTCGAGGAGGGCCCGCCCGACCACTGCGCCCACGGCGACAAGGGATGCGACCTGTGCACTCGGGCGTGCCCGCGGTTCCGCGACTGGGAGCCGGAGATCGAGAAGGTGTTCTTCGGACGGACCCGGCTTCCCGAGGAGGTCGTCGGGGTGGTCCGCGACATCCGGCTGGCCCGGTCCACGGGGCCCGAGCTCATGTCGGGGCAGGACGGCGGCGTGGTTTCCTCACTCCTGATCTGGGGCCTGGCTACGGGGCAGATCGACGGAGCGCTGACCTCGAAGCTCTCCGACGAGCGCCCCTGGGACGCCGAGCCCACCGTGGTCACCACGCCCGAGGACGTGCTTGCAACTGCGGGCTCGAGGTACACCTACTCGGCGAACCCGCTGGCCCTGCTCCGGGCGAACGAGCTGGGGCTGAAGCAGGTTGCGCTGGTCGGCATGTCGTGCCAGGCCTCGGTCACCGGCGCGCTGGAGGTCAACCGGGTGAACAAGTGGCGCCGGAAGATCGCCTGGACCTTCGGCCTGCTGTGTTCGAAGTCGTTCACCTACGAGGGCGTGATGGTCGAGATCGCCCAGAAGGAGCTGGGGCTCTCGCTCGACGACATCGTCCGGGTCAACGTGAAGGGCAAGCTCCTCTTCTACACCCGGGACGGCGAGGAGCACACCTACTCGCTGAAGAAGGCCCAGGCCCACACCCGGCCGGGGTGCCTGAAGTGCCCGGACTTCGCCGCCGAGCACGCGGACATCTCCTTCGGGGGACTCGGCCAGGAAGGTGGGTGGACCCTCACCGTCGTCCGGACGGAGCGAGGCGAGGACATCTGGCGCCGGGCCCTGGCCGACGGCGTGATCGAGGACCGCCCGGCCAGCGAGGACCCCGCCGCCGTGGCCCTGATGGAGAAGCTGGCCTCGCGCCAGCGGGCCCGGTGGCCGGTGGACGAGCTCCCGGAGGCCGACCGACGGCCGGGCCTCGAGCCGGTCTCCGGCAACGGCGACGGGCACTGAGTCCGTGGAGCTTCGGGTCCTCGGAGGGACCGGCGTCAGGGTCAGCTCGTGGTGCCTCGGGGCCATGACGTTCGGACCGATGGGGAACCCGGACGAGGACGAGGGCGTCCGGATCATCCACCGGGCCCTCGACGCCGGGATCAACTTCATCGACACGGCGGACGTGTACTCACGCGGGCGGTCGGAGGAGATCGTCGGCCGCGCGCTGAAGGGTCGCCGGGACGAGGTGGTTCTGGCGACGAAGGTCCACGGACGCATGGGGAACGACCCGAACATGCGAGGGAACTCCCGGCGGTGGATCGTCCGGGAGATCGAGGAGAGCCTTCGGCGCCTGGGCACCGACCACGTCGACCTCTACCAGCTCCATCGTCCGGATCCCGACACCGATCTCGAGGAGACGCTGGAGGCCCTGACCGACCTGGTCCGTCAGGGGAAGGTCCGGGCCGTGGGGACCTCAGCGTTCCCGGCCTGGCAGCTCGTGGAGACGCAGTGGATCGCGGAGCGCCGGGGGCTGGTCCGCCCGCGGTGCGAGCAGTGCTCGTACTCGATCCTGGTCCGGGCGCCAGAACGCGACGTGTTCCCCGTCGCGCTCCGGTACGGGGTGGGTGTGATCGTGTACAGCCCCCTGGCCGGCGGATGGCTGACGGGGAAGTACCGCCGCGGCGAGGAGCCGCCGGCCGGCTCCCGGATGGCTCGCTCCGGGTCGATGGGCGGCCGGTTCGCTCCCCGGTTCGACCAGTCCCGGCCGGAGGTCCAGCACCGGTACGACGTCGTGGACGCTCTGGCCCGCCTGGCCGACAAGGCCGGGATCGCTCTCACGCACCTGGCGCTGGCCTTCACGGTGGCCCATCCCGCGGTGACCTCGGCGATCATCGGTCCCCGGACCCTGGAGCAGCTCGAGGACTTGCTGGCGGGCGCTGACCTTCGGCTGGACGCCGACGTCCTGGACGCGATCGACGAGGTGGTCCCGCCGGGCACGCTCCTCGACGAGGCCGATCGGGGCTGGGAGCCGCCGTGGATGGCGGCCGAGGCTCGCCGCCAAGCGTAGCCCATGGCAGCGGAGTGGTGGCGCTCCGGCGTCCTGTACGAGATCTACCCGCGGTCGTTCGCCGACTCGAACGGCGATGGGCACGGGGACCTCCAGGGGATCCTCGACCACCTTGACCACTGCGAGTGGCTGGGGATCGACGGAATCTGGCTGAGCCCCGTCACCCCCTCCCCCGACGCGGACTGGGGCTACGACGTCAGCGACTACACCTCGATCCATCCCGACTTCGGTGACCTGGAGACGTTCGACCGGCTCGTGACCGAGGCGAGACGGCGAGGCATCCGGGTGATCCTGGACCTCGTGCCGAACCACACCAGCGACCAGCACCCGTGGTTCCTCGACGCCCGCTCGTCGCGGGGCGCTCGCTACCGGGACTGGTACGTCTGGGCTGATCCGAAGCCGGACGGTGGGCCGCCGAACAACTGGCGCTCCGTCTTCGGGGGACCGGCGTGGACGCTGGACGAGACGACCGGGCAGTACTACCTGCACAACTTCCTGGCCGAGCAGCCGGACCTCAACTGGTGGAACGAGGAGGTCCGGGATGCCTTCGACGACATCCTCCGGTTCTGGCTCGACCGGGGGGCCGCCGGCTTCCGCATCGACGTCGCGAACGGCCTGGTCAAGGACCGAGACCTCCGGGACAACCCGCCGGTCACCGACGAGGACCATCCCCTCATCCGCCAGCAGGGCCTCCGGCCCGTTCACAACATGAACCGACCCGAGGTGCACGAGGTCTTCAAGCGGTGGCGAACGCTGGTCGACGCCTACCGGCCGGACCGGGTCCTCCTGGGCGAAACCTGGGTCCTCGACCTGGGGCAGCTGATCCGGTTCTACGGCCGCGGGACCGACCAGCTCCACCTGGCCATGAACTTCCCCTTCGTCTTCGCGGACTTCGGGCCGGCCCTGCGCTCCGTGGTCGAGGCCGCAGATGCGGGGCTCCCGCCGAGGGCGTGGTCCGCGTGGCACGGCTCGAGCCACGACGCCGGAAGGTTCCCCACCCGTTGGTGTGACGGGGATCCCCGCAAGGTCCGGGCGGCTCTGGTGACCCTTCTCACGCTCCGGGGAACGCCCATCCTGTACTACGGCGACGAGATCGGGATGACCGACGTGCCGGTCCCCCGCGATCGCCTCCGCGATCCGGTGGGGATCCGCCGGTGGCCCGAGGACCCGGGGCGGGACCGTTACCGCACCCCGATGCCGTGGACGCGCTCCGGCGGATTCACTCATCCCGGCGTGGAGCCGTGGCTCCCGGCCGGCGATCCCGCCACCAACGTGGCCGATCAACGCGAGGACCGCGGTTCGGTGCTCCACCTCTGCCGCGACCTCCTGGCGCTCCGGCGGGCCCGGCCGGACCTGGCCCTCGGCGCGTTCGACCCGATCGAGGCCCCGGAGGGCGTGTGGGCCTGGAGGCGCGGGGACTCGACCGTGGTCGCCGTCAACGCGTCCGAGGCTCCGGCCAAGGTCGAGGTCGGGGGCGAGGTGCTGCTGGGGACGCGCCGCGAGCGCGACGGCCATCGGGGGGCGCTGAACCTGGAGCCCTGGGAGGCCGTGGTGGCCGAGGGCTGACCCGGCTCGACCTTCCAGGCGCCGCTGGGGTTGAATACGTCCGACAGGAGGGGCGGATGGCCGAGATCGTGCTGGAGGACGTATCCAAGATCTACGGGGATGGCACCAAGGCCATCTCCGACCTCGACCTCGACATCAAGGACGGCGAGTTCATGGTGCTCGTGGGGCCGTCGGGCTGCGGAAAGACCACGGCGCTCCGGATGGTGGCCGGGCTGGAGAACATCAGCGAGGGTACGGTCCGGATCGGCGACCGCGTGGTCAACACGGTTCCTCCCAAGGAGCGGGATATCGCCATGGTGTTCCAGAACTACGCCCTCTACCCGCACATGACGGTGTACGACAACATGGGCTTCGGGCTGAAGCTGCGGAAGCTCCCGAAAGGTGAGATCGACCGCCGGGTCCGCGAGGCGGCCGCCATCCTCGGTCTGGAGGAGTTCCTGGACAAGAAGCCGGGGGCCCTATCCGGCGGCCAGCGACAGCGGGTGGCCATGGGCCGGGCCATCGTCCGGGAGCCCAAGGCATTCCTGATGGACGAGCCGCTCTCGAACCTCGACGCGAAGCTCCGGGTGAAGATGCGCTCGGAGATCTCCAGGATCCAGGACGAGATCGGCGTGACGACCCTCTACGTCACCCACGACCAGGTCGAGGCCATGACCATGGGGGACCGGGTGGCGGTCATCCGCAAGGGCGTCCTGCAGCAAGCCGACACACCGCAGTTCCTCTACGACCACCCGCGCAACCTGTTCGTTGCGGGGTTCATCGGGTCGCCCTCCATGAACATGGTGGACGCGGACCTGGTCGGATCGAACGGCTCGGCCGCCGTGGAGTTCGGCGGCCTCCGCCTGGAGATACCCGACCAGGTCCTGTCCGAGCGCCCCGACCTGCAGGGGTACGTGGGGAAGCCGGTCATCCTCGGGATCCGGCCCGAGGACATGGAGGACACCACGCTGGCCTCGGACGCCCCCGCCGAACGGCGGATCCCGGCCACCGTGAGCCTCCGCGAGGATCTCGGGGCCGAGGTCCTGGTCCACTTCGCGGTGTCGGCGCCGCCCGTGCTCACCGACGACACCCGAGAGCTTGCCGATGACATCGGGGAGGAGATCCTCCAGACGACGGAGGCCAACGCCGCCACCGGTACGTCGATCTTCCTGGCCCGGCTCAGCCCGAGCACGAAGGCGGGAGAGGGCGACCCGATCGAGCTGGCCGTCGACGTCAACCGCCTCCACTTCTTCGACCCGAAGACCGGGCTGGGCATCTACGGCGGCTGACCCCGCCCGATTTGACAAACTCAGGGCACCCGGCCTAGGTTCGGCGAAACCGTTTTCGGTCAGCCTGGGGAGGAGGGACGACGGCGCCTGGCACAGGCAGCATCAGGGACCTCGCCGCCGGGCTCGGCGTGTCGGTGGCCACGGTGTCGCGGGTCCTGAACGACTACCCGGACGTCGCGCCCCAAACCCGGGCCCGGGTGCTCGAGGCGATCCGCACCGCCGGGTTCGTCCCCGATCGCACCGCCCGGAGCCTGGTTACCGGGCGGGGCCAGGTGATCGCGGTCATCCTGGAGACCGGCCGGGGCCACCCCGATCTGCTCCACCCGTTCTTCCAGGAGGTCCTCATGGGACTGCGGCGCTCTGTGAGCGCCTCGGCATACGACCTGCTCCTGCTGAGCGCCCCCGGCGACGGCCTGGTCTACGAACGCCGGATCCGTCACCACCGGGTCGACGGCGTCGTTCTGATGGGGGCCCGAGGATCCGACCCCGGGATCGCCCAGATCCTGCAGACGGGGGTGCCGTGCATGGCCGTCGACCTGAACGTGCGCGGGCCCAGGGCCGGCTCGGTCTCCTCGGACAACGTCGAGGGTGCGGCGAAGGCGGTCCGACATCTCCACGGGCTGGGCCACCGGCGGATCGCCCTGATCGGCGGGCCCCCCGACACCAAGCCGGGTGCCGACCGTCGGGCCGGGTTCCGTCGCGAGGTCGCCCGGCTCGAGCTCGATGTCCGCCCCGGCCACGAACGGGACGGCGACTTCTATCCGGAGTCGGGACAGGCGGCGATGCGCGCCCTCCTGGACCTCCCCGATCCGCCCACCGGCGTGGTGGCCGCGTCCGACCTGATGGCCGCCGGGGCCATCCAGGCCGCTGCTGCCCGTGGGCTCCGGGTCCCCGACGACGTGGCGGTGGTCGGCTTCGACGACATCCAGCTCGCGGAGCTCCTCCGCCCCTCCCTGACCACGATCCGCCAGGACAAGCAGGGTCTCGGGGCCGCCGCCGCCAATGCGCTGCTCCAGCTGATCGCCGATCCCGAAGCGGAGGCGCCGGTGGTCACGCTCCCGGTGGAGCTGATCGTTCGCGAATCGTCGGGGGTGAGGCCGTTGGAGTGACGGGGGGTCCGAGTTGCCAGCGCCGGACCCGAGGTGGACAATGCGGACAGGCTCGAAAGGAGGGGATTCGATGCGACCGCTACGATTCATCGTCGTACCGGCGCTGTTCATGCTCCTGGCGGCGGCGTGTGTCGCCGAGGAGGGCGACGGGGAGGAGGCGGAGCAGGCAGAGAACACCGGCCGGGTGAACGCTCTGAACGCGGTGGAACCCGAGGAGAACGAGATCCTCCAAACCATCGCCGACGAGTTGATCAACCCCAACGTGGACTACACCGCGGAGTTCGAGCAGTCGGGGAACTTCGAGGAGCA